>JAGCXU010000046.1 GCA_017961145.1 Bacteroidaceae bacterium
CATTTCTGATGCTCAAAGCAGTCAAAACGAGCAAGCCGGATGCAGTCACGTAGCAAAACGTAGCGTAGTTAAATCGCAAACTTAACGTGTCACGATTGCAAACGTATAGTGCGACGATTGCAATTTACTAGTGTGACGTTTGCGATTATCTAGTGCTATATGAATGAAGAAGAATTGGATAGATATGATGAAACCATCAACAGTACAAAGGAGTCAGTAGAAGAATTACGACCATTGCTGAAAGAATGGTGCGTTCTTTGGGATAAGATAGATGAAGATATGACACAAGACGGAAGTCGTCATGAAATGGAACGTGCTGCTTCTAATATGCTTATCAAGTGGGCAAGTATCGTAAGCTCGAAATGGTAAGCGGAGAAAGGGAGAAAACTTCATGACGTACAGCCGATTCAACGTATGTTCGAAAAACAAACCTATGCAGGAGATTCCTCCTTCTCTTTTTCTTCTCCCACATCTCCGACTTGGACTCGCATTCGTTATCAGGTTGATTACTAGACATCTGCAAATGCTCCAATTATCAGAAAGATCAGATTCGAAAGAAATATTGGTGGAAAAGTGACAAAAGGTACAGTCCAGAAACTTGAATGAACGAAAAGAAGCGTCGGACAAATCGTCTGACGCTTCTTCTTTTTTCGTGGTGTCACCAGGAATCGAACCGGGGACACAAGGATTTTCAGTCCTTTGCTCTACCAACTGAGCTATGACACCATTCCGTTTTTGCGTGTGCAAAGGTAAGCCAAAATTCTGAACCCTGCAAGCATTTCCCTAAAAAAAATGGCAGAAAAGGTGTATTTTCCTGTAAAAAGCCTTGTCGAATCCAGTTTTATTCGTACCTTTGCAGCGGTTTTAGCCCTTGGGCTTCACCTTCGTTTTCTCGCCAAGACAGGTTTGAGACACGTTCCGACCTGCTTTTGAGCTCAAAGAAAACATTCGGAAAGTAGCGCAGTTGGTAGCGTACCACGTTCGGGACGTGGGGGTCGGGAGTTCGAGTCTCCTCTTTCCGACACATCTATTCAATGGAAAACTGGTTTGCGATGCGCGTCACATATCGACGCGAAATGAAGGTTAAGGCGGAAATGGATGAGCTAGGAGTTCCGGCTTTTGTTCCCATGCGTCGCATCGTTCAGCAAGGTCGTCGCCTGAAAAACGCCTTGGAACCAGCCATACACAATCTCATTTTCATTCATGCAAGCGAGGAAAAGGTGCAGGCTCTGAAGAAATCGCGCCCAGAACTGCAATATATGATGCGCCAGATGAATGGAAAAATGGAAAAGATCATCGTTCCAGAGCGACAGATGAATGACTTCATGAAAGTCTGCACCACAAGCCCAGATTTCATAGAAATAGTGCCTACAGAAGGGATTCGACTCAGGCCAGGACAAGAAGTAATGGTGGTTAGTGGCCCTCTTCAAGGCATTCGCGGAAACTTCCAACGCATCGACGGTCATCGTGCCCGTCGCCTCATCGTCAGCATTCCTGGCGCTTGTTCCGTCACAATACAGGTGAAAACAGAAGAAGTGACACCTATTCCTTGACTATCGAAGTGCATTCGTGACGCAAGCCACTACTCTTCCGAAGATAAGCCTTTGCGACACCAAAACGAAGGAACATGTCGAGACGAACTGGAATGTGGTTCTCGTCGTCAGAAACATAGAAGGTGATTACCTCCTTTTCCTTGCCTTCCGGATATTCCACGAATGAGAAAACAAGGCAACGATAGGTAATGCCAGTACTCTTCATCTTGAAGTTTTCACGCCCACGACAAATGAGCGTAATGTCCTCCACTTTGTGACCGTCAGCCATTGGGAAGCGCAACTTCTCACCTTTGCGCATGTTATCAATCTTGAACGAGCGCGCTCTCTGCAACAGACTCATCATGTCGTAGATACATTTGGGACTGTCATAAGTCTTTTCCGTCACCACTCCATCTCGATTCTGGTAGCGTTGACGAAGATGTGTCTTGCCATTCGGGTAGGAATACCACACTTCATCCACATAATAACGTCCGCCCTCGTTTGCACCCTTCTTATAGTACATCGGAGTCATATCCTCAGTTATGATGCTCTGCATGGTGTCCCGCATCAGGAAGAAACGGTCGAGACGAGTGCTTGTTCGTGTAATGAGATGGGTCTTGAAGGCAGACTTCCCTTCCCACTTTGTCTGAGAGGTATTCATCGTAGCCGAGCCTGCACTAACCCACACAAACTTCCAATTGAAGAAAAGGTCATAGGTCAATTCCTCACCAGAGCTGAAGGCTGTATTCTCGGCTGCACATTGTGCCCAAGACTTCATGCTAAGGGACAGAGCGATAAAGAGCAAGACTATAAACCGTGTAGCTTTCATTTCCGTTTCTCCTGTTGTTTCTTAAGTTCACGCTCTTTGTTGCGATCCTTGACTTTCTTCTCCTTATCCGGCTTCTGTTTGGTAATCTCCAAAGGCTTCTGCCCAATTCGAGAGATGTCATAAGGTGCCCAATCCTGCTCCATATCCCACTTTGCCTTAATACGAATAGGCTTTGGAAAATAGAAGACCTGTTCCGGCTGAATGCCTTTGTCATACTCGCCAGTATCCCACACGCCATCTTCATCGTCGTCAATAAAGCAGCGCATATAATAATCGCCAGGCTTTAGGAAGAAGAAGTCGACACGCCCTTCTGGTCCAGTAGGGAGTTCAGCAACACATTTGTCTGCTTTGCTTAGAAGCTGGACGACAGCCTGAGAAGGTTTAGGAAGTAGCAGATGAACAAAAAGGGAACCATATTCATCATCGCTCCTGACAGTAAACTCGTTCTTGATTGCCTTGCATGCATAGCCCATAACACCAACGATGGCTGCACTATCAATAGTGAACTGATACTGACATTTCTGCTCCCATTCCGCATAAAGCGTATAGGACTTCACATCACGATCTGGCAAGAAGAGGAAGGGTTCCGGTATCCAAAGGCTATCCCGCTTCTTGTAGAAATGCATTCGCGTTGTATCTACACTCGCTATTGGCTGCTTTGCGATGTAATGTACATTCTGGTTGGGGTCAAGATTGCCTATGGGTTTTGCCGAAATATCCAAGTATACTATCTCGTATGGGTTGCTTTCTGTCGGCAATGGTTCTTTTGATTTCTTCATCCGTTTCTCCCGTTGCTTCTGCCACTCCTGTATGTTTTTCTGCTTTTCCTTCAGGATTTTTTCCCAAGTCAACTTTGGTGCATCTTCGATTAGCTCAGTATGTGGCTGCAAGACTCCAAGCGAATCGGTCTCGAGGAATGTAAGTTCGAACTTGATTGTATCTTCTCGATGTGTAAAAGCAGTATCGGTAATCCAATAAGTAATTGTGTCGTTATACAACGAAGCATCAGCCACAAGACATTTCTCATCGAAGTTAATGCCTTTGATAATTGGTAACGAATCGGCTGGAGCTGTAAAGAAGAGCTTAATGATATCAGGGTTGGGGCGTTCCCTCTTGAGGAGATGCTGGTCCTGTCCAGCCTCAAGGAACGCATTAAGCACCAAGTCGTCAGGATAGTAATGAACGTATGGAATGACTCGGATAGAGTCGAAATGCGTAGAATCACGCCAGATTGTATCCATACGAACATCCCATTTGCAAGAAGTCGTGAAGGTGTCCTGCAAAAAAGCTACGCGTTCGCTCTTTTGAGAAAAGAGGTAATCTCCATCCTTGTCCTCAAGAGCAAAAGCGCGATACTTCCCTGGTTTGACGCCTTTTATGCTGAATCTTCCAGAGCCATTAGTGCGGGAAACACGAGTAAAAGGCTTATTCCTAAGGATGGAGTCATTAAAAAGGGAATCCAAAGGATAGATGCCGACAAGCATTCCTTTTATGGGTTCCATATTATCGGCACTGAGTACTGCACCGGACACTTCCATCGTATCTATTTCACCACCAGTACTGAAACTATAAGTATAGTGTCCCATCGGATTGCCTTCATTGTTATCAACAATGGCATCACTGAAATCGATGGTATAGGTTGTGTTTGCCCGCAAGGAATCATAAAGTGTAATCTTTATGCTCTTCCCGTCAGCACGGATGTTGGCAGGCTCTATCTGAGGGGGCGAAACGATGACTTTCTCGTTGGCATTCTCCAGTTTGATGAACTCGTCAAAGTGAATCTGCATTTTGCGAGCAGCAACGCCGACAGAACGGTCAGCAGGAGAAGAGGAAACGACCTTAGGCGGCACCTCGTCGAAGATTCCGCCATCTGGGGCTCCGATGCTTGCGCAAGCTGCCATGAGGAGCAATGCCAAACCAGCAAAGATGTGCTTCGTCTTCATCATTTATTAATTGTTTAGTGCCAACACTTGCTCTATGATATCGCGATTGTTGCAGAGACGAGGCACTTTGTGTTGTCCGCCAAGCTTGCCTTTCTGTTTGAGCCAATCATTGAAGACACCAGGTCGGGCTTTGATGAGTTCAAGTCTCTGAAGCGTGATATCCTTGTATCGCTTTGCCTCGTAATCGGAGTTTATCTGCTGAAGGCTCTCGTCGAGAATGCGAGCGAACTCTTCTATATCATCTGGCTCGTGACTGAATTCCACTATCCATTGATGACGACACTTGCCATCAGCATCCATGAAGACTGGTGCCGCTGTGTATTCAAGCACTTCTGCTCCTGTCTGCTTACATGCCTCAGCCAATCCTTTTTCTGCATTATCGACGATGAGTTCCTCGCCAAAAGCATTGATGAAGGATTTCGTTCGGCCTGTAATGACGAATTTATAGGGATTGCGACTTGTAAAGCGAATCATATCACCGATAATGTAACGCCAAAGCCCGCTTGAAGTCGAGATTACCATCGCATAGTTGCGACCTGTCTCAACGCCCCAAAGAGGTACAACTGTAGGTTCTTCCTTGTCGAACACATCCATTGGAATGAACTCGTAGAAGACACCATAATCTATCATCAGGCTCATTGCCGAGTCTGTTGGATCGTCCTGCAAGCCAAAGAAACCTTCCGAGGCATTGTAGGTTTCCATGTAGTGCATGCTGGGCGAGGTGATAAGACGCTCGTATTGTCCACGATAAGGTGTGAAAGCAACACCACCATGGAAGAAGACTTCCAAGTTCGGCCATACTTCATTGAGATATTGTTTGCCGCTAAGTTCCATGACTCTATTGAGTACAGAAAGCATCCAAGAAGGTACGCCGCTCAAGTTCGTGACGTTCTTCTTCAAAGCTTCCTTTGCTATACGGTCGCGCTTCACCTCAAAATCGCTGAGCAAAGCTGTTTCCTTCTTCGGCACACGAACAAGGTTGACAAGCGGATTGATGTTCTCGATGAGAATAGCACTGAGGTCGCCAACCAAAGAACCTGGCAAGTTGTAGTTCGAAGCATGACTGCCACCAAGAATCAAAGCCTTGCCATCAAAAACACGACTCTTGGGATTGTTGCGCAAATACCACACCACAGCATCGGCTCCGCCGGCATAGTGCGTATCATGCAAGCCATCGTTGCTGACAGGAATGAACTTGCTTTTATCATTTGTTGTACCGCTTGACTTAGCATACCACTTCACCCTTCCTGGCCAGAGCACATCCTTCTCGCCATGCCTCATTCTGTCGATGAAGCCCTTCAGTTCCTCGTATGTATTAAGAGGAGTTTGTCGAGCGAAATCTTCATAACAGAGGTTTTCGGCATAGCCGTGTGCTCTACCCCATTCTGTCTTGGCTGCTTTGCCGAGCAAACGTTTGAGAACACTTCTCTGCAAAGCCTCTGCCTCGGTCTTGTAAAGGTCAAGCTTATGAAGGCGAGGCGTGAAGATGGGACGAATGATATTAGTCAGCGACATGTTTACTGTTTACTATTTCATCGTGCAACTTTCTGTCGTGCTTGAGGCGATGCAAGGCATTGCGACTTGCTTTCTGATGGCTTTCCTTCTTCGAATAGCCTTTCCCGCGAGCACATTCATGGCCGTTGATGGTCACCTTTGTATTGAAGAGGGGCGAACCGTCTTCTGCCTTTGTCTCGTCGAGCAAGACATACTCAAGCGTGACCTTATGTTTCTGACACCACTCCAGCAGTTTGCTCTTGAAGTTCACTTCCTGATAGGCCAGCTTGTCGATGTCTATGAGGCGACGCATTATCTTCTTTCTGATAAAGGTCTTGCAGTGCCCATAGCCTCTGTCGAGGTAAATGGCTCCGATGAGGGCTTCGAAAGCATTGCCGGCAAGGTAGCTGTTGTGTGTCTTATTGTGTTCGTTCTGACGGATAAGTTTGTCGAGTCCTATCTCCATTGCCAGCCTTCCCAACGATTCTCGCTGCACAATCTTGCTTCTTGTATTGGTGAGGAAGCCTTCTCGCTTCTTTGGGAAGTGGTGGAAGACTATCTCGCCTACCACTGCATCGAGCACAGCATCGCCAAGGAACTCGAGCCGCTCGTTGTTGAGAGGTGTGCCACTCTTGGCTTGAGCGAGCATCGATTTGTGCATCAAGGCTTCCTGATAGAGGCTTATCTTATGTGGATAGAAGCCCAGCATATCACGAAAAGCGCGACAAAGTTCCCTGTCCTTGCGGAAGGGTAACCTTATCGCGTCTATCAGGTTTTCGGCTGACACGGCCTTATCCTGCGTATTTCTTAAAGATAACGCAGGCGTTATGACCTCCGAAGCCAAAGGTGTTGCTCAGGGCAGCCCTAACAGTGCGCTTCTGTGCTTGGCCGAAGGTAAAGTTCAACTTATAGTCAATCTCGGGGTCTTCGTCGCCTTCCTCATGGTTGATGGTGGGCGGTACGATATCCTCCTTGACTGCCATCACACTTGCCATTGCCTCGATTGCTCCGGCTGCACCAAGCAGGTGACCAGTCATCGACTTTGTGCTGCTGATGTTGAGCTCGTAGGCATGTTGGCCGAAGACTGCAAGGATAGCCTTGCACTCGCTGACATCGCCTACGGGAGTGGATGTGCCATGCACATTGATGTAGTCAATATCAGCAGGCTGCATATTGGCATCCTCGAGGGCATTTTCCATGACGAGTTTTGCGCCGAGGCCTTCTGGATGCGATGCTGTGATGTGGTGAGCATCGGCACTCATGCCGGCTCCTGCCATCTCTGCGTATATCTTTGCACCACGAGCCTTTGCATGTTCCAGCTCTTCAAGCACGAGAACTGCGCTGCCTTCTGCAATCACGAAGCCATCTCGACTTGCGCTGAATGGACGACTTGCCTTTTGAGGTTCGTCGTTGCGAGTGCTGAGGGCATGCATTGCCGTAAAGCCTCCCACACCAGCAGCTGTGATAGCAGCCTCTGCACCACCGCTTACGATGACATCAGCCTTACCCAAACGGATGAGGTTGAAGGCGTCGGCAAGGGCATTGGTAGAGGATGCACAAGCGCTGGAAGTGATGTAGTTGGGGCCGTGGAAGCCGTACTTGATGCTGATGTGACCGGCACAGATGTCGGCTATCATCTTAGGCACGAAGAAAGGATTGAACTTAGGACCGATTGTGTCGGCAGTCTTGGCATAAGCGGACACTTCTTCCTCGTAGGTTTTCATGCCACCGATGCCCACGCCAAAGATAACACCAACACGGTTCTTGTCGACCTTCTCTATATCCATAGCACTGTCTTCGACGGCCATGATGGCTGCCGAGAGTGCATACTGGCAATAGGGGTCCATCTTGCGAGCCTCTTTCCTGTCGATGAATTGTTCAGGATTGAAGTCCTTGACCTCGCAAGCAAACTGTGCCTTAAACTTGGATGCATCGAAATGTGTGATAGGAGCAGCACCGCTCACGCCATTAAGCATGTTCTGCCACGTCTCGGCGGCAGTGTTGCCCAAGGGAGTGACGGCACCGATACCTGTCACTACAACTCTTTTCAGTTCCATTTAGTTAATTTGGTCGTTTGGTGGTCTGGTTGTTTGGTCGTTTGGGAAAGATAGCAATTGATTGCAGGTAATATTCCTAAACGACCAAACGACCAATCTCCTTATCCCCTAAATTACTTATTTGCTTCGATGAATGCAATGGCATCAGCAACGGTAGAGATCTTCTCTGCCTTGTCGTCGGGAATGGTGATCTCGAATGCCTTCTCGAACTCCATGATCAACTCAACGGTATCCAGAGAGTCTGCACCGAGGTCGTTTGTGAATGATGCTTCGGGAGTAACGTCTGCTTCATCAACGCCCAACTTGTCAACGATAATCTCTTTTACTTTTGCTTCAATTTCTGACATAACTTTATGTTTTGGTTATCAATAAATAATTAGTCTCTCTTTTAATTTCGCGGTGCAAAGTAAAGACATTTTGCGCAAATATGCAACACTTTGACTTAAAAACATGCCCAATTATGCACATTTTAACTTTTATTGTGCACAAATCGGCCCTTCTGAGCAATAATAAAAGGCGGCTTTGCCCGCATTATACATAATATAATATAAAGGCGAAGGTGCCATTTTCTGCTTATTTGGGGAGGAAAAGCCAGGGAAAAAGCAAAACGACACCAGTGACGTTCGTGAACATCTAGTGTGACGTTGGCAATCGTATAGTGCGACGTTCGCAATCGTATAGTGCGACGTTGGCAATCATAAAGTGTGACGCCAGAAGAGACATTGAGCTACGATTATACGCAAAACATTTCTTACGGAGAAATGAAGAATTTTCAATATTCAATTTCCAATTTCCAATATTATTTTGTACCTTTGCCCTCACTATGCCACAATTTGCCGATGTCATACTTCCTTTGCCTTTGCAAGGTGCCTTCACCTATGCTTTGCCGACCGAAATGGCCGAAAAAGTGCAGGTGGGAAGCCGCATAATCGTGCCTTTTGGAGGCAGGAAGTTCTACACAGCCATTGTGGTTCGACTTCATGACGAAACACCCTCCTACCCCACCAAACCCATTTCGGAGGTGCTCGACGAAAAGCCCATTATCTTGCCCGAGCAGTTGCGTTTGTGGAAATGGATTGCCGACTATTACCTCTGCACTCTTGGCGATGTCTTCAAGGCCGCTTTGCCTTCAGGATTGAAACTGGAGAGCGAAAGCACCATCCTGTTGAATGAGGACTGGGAAGCCGAGTCGCCCCTCTCACCAAACGAAGAGAAAATATGGCGAGCACTCAGCAAAAAACCTGAGCAAACCCTGCTGAGTCTGCAGAAAGAAACTGACATAAAGAGCATCCTTCCAGTCGTGAAGAATCTCCTTGAAAAGGGAGCTGCAAGGATGAAGGAGGAAATCCGTCGCACATATAAACCCAAGACCGTGACTTGTGTGCGGCTTGCTGAAAGTTATCTCGATGAAGCCCGATTGCACGAGGCACTCGATGGCCTGCATCGTTCCCCTCGACAAGAGGCTTTGCTGACTTGTTTTCTTGGTCTCGAAGCCCCTGTAGAAAAGCCGAAACTGCTGCAAGAAGCAAACTGCTCGGATGCCATCCTGCGCGAACTTTGCCAGAAAGGCATTCTCGAGACCTATGCCAAACCAGTTGAAAGAGCACAAGTGAAGTTGCAACAAAACGAGTCAGGAAAGGCTCCGTCGCCTTTGACTCCAGTTCAGCAAGAAGCCATGCAGAGCATTCTCGAACAATGGCGTTCGCACAATGTCTGCCTGCTTCATGGCGTAACTAGCAGCGGCAAGACGGAAATCTATATCCATCTTATGCAAAAGGCAATCGACGAAGGAAAGCAGGTCTTGTTCATGCTGCCCGAAATTGTCCTGACTGCTCAACTGACGGAAAGGCTTCGTCGTGTCTTCGGCTCTCGGATGGGCGTCTATCATTCCCGCTATCCCGACAATGAAAGGGTAGAACTTTACCAGAAGATGCTTAGCGACAAGCCTTACGATATTGTGGTGGGCGTGCGTAGCAGCCTCTTTCTTCCTTTCCGAAATCTTGGCCTTCTCATCATCGACGAAGAGCATGAAACGTCTTTCAAACAACAAGACCCTGCCCCTCGCTACCACGCTCGTAATGCGGCTTTGGTGCTTGCGAAACAGGCTGGAGCAAAGGCTTTGCTGGGTTCTGCCACACCAAGTCTGGAATCGTACCACAATGCACTTGTCGGCAAGTATGGCCTCGTCACCTTGAAGACACGCTTTGCAGGGCTGAGTTTGCCCAATATCGAGGTCATCGATGTGCAGGAAATGCGTAGGAAAAAGCTGATGAGCAGCTTCTTTTCGCCACAATTGTTGGGTCACATTCGAAAGGCTTTGGAACAAAAGCAGCAGGTCATTCTCTTCCAGAATCGCAGAGGCTATGCTCCCGTCCTTGAGTGCAAGAGTTGCGGATGGACGCCTCGATGCCAAAGTTGTGATGTCAGCCTGACTG
Organism: Bacteroidaceae bacterium; assembly: GCA_017961145.1. Classification (GTDB taxonomy): domain Bacteria; phylum Bacteroidota; class Bacteroidia; order Bacteroidales; family Bacteroidaceae; genus Physcousia. The sequence continues at coordinate 10,291 of JAGCXU010000046.1, forward strand.
TTCATCGCGGCTACAGACAAATGGTTTGCCACTATTGCGGCAAGACTTACGACATTCCATCGAAGTGTCCGAACTGCCAAGGCACCGAACTTTCCAGCCGAGGCTATGGAACTGAGCGCATCGAAGAACAGCTTCAAGCTCTCCTTCCCGAAGCAAGAATTGCCCGAATGGACCTCGATACAACTCGCTCAAAACTGAACTACGAACAGATTCTGCACGATTTCGAGGAAGGTAAAACTGACATTCTCATTGGCACACAAATGGTGACAAAAGGTCTCGACTTCGACCGCGTCAGCCTTGTTGGCATCCTTTCTGCCGATACGATGCTGGCCCAGCCGGACTTCCGCAGCTATGAAAGGGCTTTCCAACTAATGGAGCAAGTTGCAGGCAGGGCAGGCAGGAAAGGTTCCGTCGGTCATGTTGTGCTGCAGACTCGGGATGCGGGAAATGCCATTGTTCGACAGGTGGTGAGCCACGACTACGAAGGCATGTATGCCGAGCAAGCTGAGGAGCGCGAACTGTTCCGTTATCCGCCTTTCTGCCGCGTCGTTTTCATCTACCTGAAGCATCGTGATGAGAGTGTCGTGGAGCGTCTTTCAGCCGACTTTGCCAAGTTATTGAAGCAAGTCTTCGGAACGAGAGTGCTTGGTCCTGACACGCCTCCAGTCGGTCGCGTCCAGCAGATGCACATCCGCAAACTGATTCTGAAGATGGAGTTGTCGGCTCCAATGTCGGCAGTCCGTGAGCGTCTTCTCGCTCTGCAAGAGCAGGTTCTGCAGATGCCTGGCTATCGCTCAGCACAGATTTACTACGATGTAGATTAGGTGCAGAAGCTACCTCCAAACGCTCCTGAGCAAGCGAACCTTTGCCTCTTCTGCACCGCCATCGACGGAAATTCGGTCGTAAATGGTTTCAGGGAAGACGAGTGTGGACATGATAACCGAGCCATCTTCCGTGGTCACTTCCACATTTGACTGGTCAACAAAGATACAAAGCGTCACCTTTTCTGCATCGGAATAAAGCGAGGAACGCATGGAAGGGATGGCAAAGTTGGGATGAAAGTCTGTCTTGCCGGTATTGGCTCCGCGATTGATGACGATTTCTCGGCGCTTTCCGTCGATGTGGATGCCATATTCCTGACCTGAGGCATTAGCGAGCATGATGTCAGTATCAACGGTCATGTCTGCGGTCACATTCAACTGATAGGCATCGGGCAAGTCCCCATCTTGCTTCTTTATGAAGGAGTTGGCAGCCGGAAGAACTTGCCAAGGTTCCGCTATGCCCTCTATCTCGCTGACAATCGTTGTTTTGAGCAAGGGCTGACCATCGTATTCCTCGAGCACCATTTCGCGAGGCAAAGTCATGCAACACCGCCAAGGTGATACAGGATAGCCCCCATAAGCCTGATTGTTCATCCATCCGATGCAAACCCTTCTGTCGCCTGTTCCTGACCACGTTACGCTGGCATAGTCGTCCATGCCATGGTCTTCCCAAAGCGGATAGTTGTAGCGGTCTGACGTGAACCTGCCATTATTGAACTTACCGACAAAATACATGGTGCCCGAACCCACTACAGGACCACCGTCGCTGACATTGACGGTCAGCACCCATTTGCGCTCGCCCTTGTATTGAATAGGGAAGAGGTCTGTGCATTCCCATATCCCTCGATTGCAGGCAGGAGCATAGGTCGGAGCGGTGAAGGTGGAGCGCAAAGTCCAGTTCTTGAGATTGGTGGAGCGGTAAATCTGTGCCGAGTGCTCGCCGCCCAAGGCCAAGATGCAGTACCAGGCATTCGATTCATCGTCCCACACCACTTTCGGGTCGCGGAAATCGCCATGAGTGGAGTTCTTTATGACAGGGTTTTCCGAGTACTTGGTGAAGGTCATGCCGCCATCGGTGCTATAGGCAATGCACTGCTGTTCGTGGCCGCCATGAGAAGTGTACATGGCTATGATGGCATTCTCGCCGAAGCCTGCCGTGTTTGCCGTATCGACGACTGCCGAACCGGAATAGACAAAGCCGAGGTTGTCTGGCTCTATGGCGACAGGCTGCTCTTGCCAATGGAAGAGGTCGGTCGAGGTGGCATGGCCCCAAGAGATGTTTCCCCAGTCGGGACCGGATGGATTATATTGATAGTAGAGGTGCCAGATGCCATCGGCATAAACCATTCCATTAGGGTCGTTAATCCAGTTCTTGGCTGGCGTGAAATGAATTTGCGGACGCATCTTCTCGCGATAGTCTGAGGCTGAGGTCGTGGTGCCAGTCCCGTTGTAGGGTTCGCCCATAGCAAGGTATTCTATGGCATTCTTCGCTATTCTGAGCACGTTTGCCTGAAAGGGGCTGTTGCGGGGATAGGCGCTCTTGTCGGGCGTTCCATCAGCATTCTTGTAGGAGAACTCCAGGCCGCCGTTTCCCACGCAAAGGATGATGCCCTTGAAATCGGTATTGCCCTGACGAGCCTCCCAGACATTGAGTTGCGAAATCCAGTCAATCTGCGAGTCCCAGACAGCAAGAGGATAGATGCCGTAGGTCTCTGTGAGAGCCTCGTAGCACTTCGGGTCTTGGTTACCGAGTCCCGTAATCTGGGCTGGCAAGTTGTGGAAGACGCAGTTGTGGTCTTCTGTCCAGGCAGGACCTTTAACGGTAATGTATTTCGAGCGGCCGTCAGAACGAACCTCACAGCCTCGATAGAGCGGATGCTGGGAGAAGTCCTTGACGAAGCGGCTGCCCGGATTCAGCTGTACCGCCATATACCACTGCCCCTGATTCCAAGAGCCGTTGCCAATGGTGATGCGGTGGTCGCAAGCGCGCATCATATCGCGGTCCATGCGCCCTAAATCGGTAATGTAGGTGACTGCATGTTGCCAAAGCACAAGATTGCCGCCAGCCCGATACCATTCCCGGATATAAGGTGTAGCCTGCTGGATGCTGGCAGGCTGTGTCCAGGCTTTGTCCTCGCTACCGCTGTCGAGGTCGCGGATATAGAAAAGCACCTTATAGACAGCAAGGTCATCCTGCGACTGGATGTCGCCGGCATAGAGGAAGGGGCACTCTGGGTATTCCCGGTGAAACCAAAGCCATGCACTTGCCTCGTCATCATCGCCATTCTGCACAATATCTTCGGGACTGGCATACGGACTCAGGAAAGCCACGCCGTCGGTGTCTGCCTGCTCATCTTTCGTGCGGAAGAAAGAGGTTTCTCCATAATGGAACAACCCGTCGATGACGGCATAGGGGCGATAGTAATAGGTCGTACCAGGCAAGAGACCGGAGAGGCTGACAGCAAAGATGCCGTCTTCGCCCATTCCCGTAGCCTGAACCTGTGTCTGAGGATGGACAGAGGTTCCGTAGAAGAATCCGCAAGCCACCTCTTCCAGTACAGATTCGCTGGCAGTCAACTTGGCAGAAACGGAGGCAGCGGTGGAAGAAATGCCTTCAGCACCTGCGACCATCAAAGCCAAAGATCCCTTGCTGTCGAAGCTGACTTGCTCGACCTCAGGAATATTAAAACTCTGCACAGACTTGTCTGCAAGCTGCACATTCATGCGCTCCTGAGCACTCGCCAGAACTGCCAGAAGAAGCAGGAGTATCGTGAAGAAGAATGACTTCGTTTTCATAAGTGTTTTTCTATCTATTCGGTTTCTGGGTACAAAGATACAACATTTTTCAAGAAAATCCAAATAATTTGGAGATTATTTTGCAAGCAAAATAAAATTATTCATTAAGGTGCTGAGATTGCAAACTCCACATAGCAAAATAGCGCACTTTTCAGGTGACGAAAGAGAACATCGCAAGCGAAGTTTGTCAACGCAGGCAGTTATGTTTGTGAACGCATGCAGTTACGTTTGCCGACACAGGCAGTTATGTTTGCCGACGCATGCAGTTACGCTTGCCAACGCGGCTCAACAAACTCAACAAACTCAACAACGGTTTTTGAGAGAACTAAGAGCGCATTTTTATACTTTATTCATTAGTGTCCCGTTAAAATTGGAGCTTATTATTGTAACTTATTGAATTTTAATTTATTGTGCCACTATTTAAAGTAAACGGATTTGAAATGAAACATCAGGTAACAATTGAAGAAAGGCAGAAAACTTTCTCTCATTTTCAACTCGTTAGAGTTTGTGTGAATGAATTTCTTATCCATTTGGAATTTTAACGGGACAGTAGTGTACTTTATTATTAAGTCATTGTGATAATTTATTATATATATATAAGAAACAAACTTCGTCTCTCGTTTTCGCTTGTTGCTTTTGTTGCTTTCATAAAACCTGGTGGAATGGAAATTGCAAAAATCGCCCATTTCATCGAGAAATTTGGACTTTCTCCACCTATGCCTCCACTAAAAAAGATTGTAATTTTTGCTCGAGGAAGAACCGACTTTGGATTATTTTTCGTAAATTTGAGGCGAAATACAAACTTATAGCAACTATGAAACACCTGAAAACTGACTTCTTCAACTTCGTTGGAGCTATCATTCTGCTGTTTTCAACCGTCCATTCCCATGCTGCGGACTGGCTTTTCAAAAACGGCGAAAGCAAATATCAGATTGTTGTGGCCGCAGAAGCCTCTAATTCAGAGAAAACTGCTGCAAAAGAGCTGCAAAAGTACCTCGAACAGATGAGTGACGCAAAATTGCCTCTCGTCGCTGTGCCCGAAAAGGGCAAACCGTGCATCTATGTCGGCTACAACGAGCGGGTTGCGACCCTGACAGGCGCAAGAAAGCCAAGGACAAACGACGAGAACTTCACCTATCGCACTATCGGGCACGACTTGCTCATCTGGGGCGGGCCTCAACGCGGCACCATGTACGGCGTTTTCTCCTTCCTGGAAAACGAAATGGGCATTCACTGGTTCACGCCAAGCTGCACGCTCGTTCCCAAGTACAACAGTTGGAAGCTGCGCAAGCTGAACCATCAGGAAAGTCCCTTCCTCGGCTATCGCTACAGCAACTACTATGTGGCAAACGATGCGAAATGGAGCGCCCACACCTACGAAAACATGAAGTGGAGCCCCAGAATCAACGAATACGGCAACATCGAGGCATATTGGGGCGCTCACACGATGGGCGAGTTCGTGCCTACAAGGGAGTTCTTCGCCGAGCATCCCGAGTATTTCTGTCTGCGCGACGGCAAACGCTATGGCGGCTACGGACAGCTCTGCCTCTCGAACCCCGAAGTTCTGGAACTCTGCAAGACAAGACTCATGAATTTCATGCGCCGCAACCCCACTTATCGCATCTACAGCCTCTCGCAAAACGACAATTTCCTGTTCTGCCAATGTGAGAAGTGCAAAGCCATCGAGGACCAGTATGGAGGGCATTCGGGCATCATTGTCTGGTTTGTCAACCAAGTCGCTGACACCGTGAAGCAGGAGTTTCCCGACAAGTTCGTGGGCACCTTCGCCTATCAGTATTCGCGTCGGCCACCTACAAACATCAAGCCTCGCGAGAATGTCGTCATCAGGCTTTGCAGCATAGAGTGTTGCTTTGCTCATCCGCTCGATGCAGGCTGTCCGCAAAACGAAGCCTTCATGAGCGACCTGAAAGGCTGGGCTGAACTGGCACCGCACCTCTTCATCTGGGACTACATCGTCGATTATGCCCAATACATCGCACCTTGGCCTAACTTCCAAGTGCTCGGCCCTAACATCAAAGTTTTCGGCAAGAACAAAGCTATCGGCATCTTCGAGGAAGCGCAATATCAGTCGGCTGGAGCGGAGTTCGACGAGATGAAAGCCTGGACCGTCAACCAGCTGCTCTGGAATCCCGATCAGGATATTGATTCACTCGTCAACATCTTCGTCAAAGGCTACTACGGAAAGGCTGCTCCATATATTAAGGAATACTACGACCTCTGCCAAAGCCTCGTCAAGCCCGACATTCACTATGGCATCTACATCCGCGAGAATCATGAGATATACAGCGACGCCTTCATCGAGAAAGCCTTTGCAATCCTCGACAAAGCAAAGGCTGCGGCCGAGACGGAATGGACTCGCGAACAGGTGGACCGCGTCAGGATGCAACCTCTATATCTGCATTGCATGCGTCACAAAGCAGCATCTCTGACCGATGGAACTTGGAACGAACTGAAAGAACTGATGCTGAAACACAAGGCTATGCACCGCGAAGGTCGCAACCAAGCAGAATTCTTCCGCCAATTCGAAGCAGAAGCAAGGCAATGATTTGGCTGTTTCAAATTTATTTTGTAAATTTGTGCCCTGAAACTCAATTCAACAAGACTTATGTTTTCCGGAATAATAGAAAGCATGGCGCGAGTTGTCGCCATAGAACATGAGCAGGACAACGTCCATCTTACACTGACCTGCCCCTTCGTAGAAGAACTGAGCATCGACCAAAGCATCGCTCACAATGGCGTTTGCCTCACAGTTGTCCGTCTCGAAGGAGAGACCTACACCGTGACTGCCATGCGCGAAACTCTGGAGCGTAGCAACCTCGGACTGCTCAAGGTGGGCGACGAGGTGAATGTGGAGCGCTCGATGCTGATGAATGGGCGTTTGGACGGGCATATCGTGCAAGGGCATGTTGACCAGACCGCTGTCTGCATCGCAGTCGAGGACCAGCAAGGCAGCCATCAATACACTTTCAAGTACGAGAGCTCGAAGGAGATGGTAAAGCACGGCTATTTCACAGTCGATAAAGGCAGCGTGACCGTCAACGGTGTCAGCCTCACCGTTTGTCGCCCCACAGAAGACACATTCCAAGTCTGCATCATTCCCTACACTTTCGACAACACTAACTTCCATGCCATCAAAGAGGGAACCGTCGTCAACATCGAGTTCGACATCATCGGGAAATATATCGCAAGAATGCACGAAATTCAAAATCAATAATTTCAAGATATGAAGAGGTTTGCTTATTTTCTAATTCTCCTATTTTCTACATTACTCAATGTTCAGGCTGGCAAGCACATTGCACTCTGGCCTAAAGGCAAGATGCCGGATGCTCAGCCTCAACAGATTGCGGCTATGACGGCCGAAACAAGTCAGAAAGACTTCAACCCCGATAAGGCTCGTATGCCTTTCCTCGAATGGATGGAGAAGCCTGCCACACCTAACGGTGGCTGCATGATTCTCATTTCTGGCGGCGGCTACTTCAATACTTGCGACAACAACCTCATCACTCTTTGGACGAATCGCTTCACGGAACTCGGCTTCCAATGCGTCAACTTCGTCTATCGCACGCCTCGACCTGAAGGTCTGCCCATCTACAAGACTGCTTGGGAAGACGGACAAAGGGCTGTTCGCATGGTTCGAAGCGAGGCAAAGAAGCGTGGCTTCGACCCCGAGAAGATAGGCACCATCAGCATGTCGGCAGGTTCACATCTCGCATTGCTTCTCGCTACAAGTTCACAAACGCCTGCTTATGCTCGTATCGACGCCCTCGACGAAGTGCCTTGTCACGTCAACTTTGCCATCGTCAATGCCCCTGCTTACGCTCTCAGCGATAGTGAAGGCGGCACCCCGAATGTTCGACTCGGTTATGGTCCTGATGTCAAGCTCGACACCATCTTCCATTTCGACGAGAAGACCTGTCCGATGAGTCTGCATCATGGCGGCAACGACCCCTACTCTCCCAATGCCTCGACAATGGTATTCCGTCAGCTTCGCAAGAGGAAGATACCTGCTGAACTGCATCTCTATCCTGGCAAAGGACATGGAGCCTTTGGTTTGGAGCGTGGCATAGAGTTCCTCACGCAAATGGGCTTGCTCGGTCCGATTCAGCCCGAAGAAGACCTCATGAAGCGTTTCCCCAATGATAACGACCGCGACAAATACTTCAAGGAAAACATCTGGCCCGACGGTAAGATGCCTTATGTGCAGGAAAATCAAGGCACGCCCTATCTTGAATGGCACATCCCTGCCAACCTCAAGACGAAAGCCATTCAGATTATCTATTCAGGAGGCAGTTACATGGGAAATGGTCCTGACGGTTTCGAAGTGGCTCCAGCCCGCAGATACCTCAATAGCCTCGGCATGGCAGTAGTGACGATGCGCTATCGTACACCTCGACCTGCTCCCGAAACAGGCTTGAAGAAGCACATCTCGGCTTGGCAAGACTTGCAACGCGCCATCAGAATCGTCAAGAGCAAGGCTGCCGACTATGGTCTCGACCCTAACAATATCGGCATTATGGGTAGTAGTGCAGGAGGTCATCTCACATTGATGGGTGTAACTTCCTCCGTTCAACAGGCTTACCTTCCCATCGACAACCTCGACAAGCAGCCTTGCAACGTGCAATGGGGCATCGGCATCTATCCCGCTTATGCCCTTACTGATGGAGCAGAAGAGCACAACACTTCGAGCGGCACAGATGATAGTGCCGTACTCGTTCCCGAGTTCAACTTCGACCTCAAGACTGCACCGATGCTCTTCGTTCATGGCGACAAAGACGGTTGGGCTGCCATGAATTCAGTCAAGACTTGGGAGAAGATGAGAGCGATGGGCATTCAAAGCGAACTCCACATCCTTGCCACTCGCGACCATTGCTTCCAAAGGACGGCTTCTCCAGGAACAGGAAGCTATACCTATCTCGAGCGAATCAGCGAGTTCCTGAAAGAAATGAAGAAGTTATAATGGCACAGATTAGTATCATAGCAGCAATTGCCGAGAACAATGCTATCGGACTGAATGGCAAGCTTCTCTATTGGATTCCTGCCGACCTGAAGCGCTTCAAGGCACTCACGACAGGTCACACCATCATTATGGGCCGCAAGACTTTCGACAGCCTGCCAAAAGGTGCACTTCCCAACCGCAGGAATGTCGTTCTCACTCGCTCGAAGCAAACCTTTGAAGGAGCAGAGACTTTCTCTTCTCTAAGCAAGGCTCTCGCAAGTTGTTCTCCAGAAGAAGACATCTATATCATCGGTGGAGCAAGCGTTTATGCAGAAGCTTTGCCCCTCGCAAATCGCCTTTATATGACAGAAGTGCACGACACTCCAAAGGAGGCAGATGCCTTCTTCCCCAAGTTCAATCGTGATGAATGGGAAGTTGTATCCCTCGAAAAACATGAACCGGACGAAAAAAACGACCAGTTCTATGACTTTATAGATTACGTTAGGAAATGAAACAATACCTCGACCTACTACAGAGAATCCTTGACGAAGGTGTCAAGAAAGAAGACAGAACAGGCACTGGCACCATCAGCATCTTTGGCCATCAAATGCGTTTCGACCTGAGCGAAGGCTTTCCGCTGCTCACAACAAAGAAAGTGCATTTGAAGAGCATCATCTACGAACTGCTTTGGTTCCTGCAAGGCAACACCAATGCAAAGTGGCTACAGGAGCGAGGCGTGCGAATCTGGAACGAGTGGGCAGACCCTGAGACAGGCGACCTCGGCCATATCTATGGCTATCAATGGCGTTCTTGGCCTGACTATGAAGGGGGCTTTATTGACCAGATTCAGCAAGCAGTCGATACAATCAAGCGCGACCCTGATTGCAGAAGAATCATCGTCTCAGCTTGGAATGTGGCAGACATCAAGAACATGAACCTGCCACCCTGTCATGCTTTCTTCCAGTTCTATGTGGCTAACGGCAAACTCTCCCTGCAACTCTATCAAAGAAGTGCAGACTGTTTCCTCGGAGTGCCGTTCAATATCGCCTCTTATGCCCTGCTTTGCATGATGATGGCACAGGTTTGCGGACTTGAGCCTGGCGATTTCATCCACACAACTGGCGACACTCACATCTACCTCAACCACCTCGACCAAGTGCATTTGCAACTCTCTCGCAAACCTCGCAAATTGCCAAAGATGCGTATTAACCCAGAGGTCAAGGACATCTTTAAGTTCCAATACGAAGACTTCACCCTCGAAGACTACGACCCCTATCCACCCATCAAAGGCGTAGTAAGCGTTTAAAATATCATGCCATGAAGAGACACATCCTTATCATCCTTTGTCTTTGCCTGCCAATAAGCATAATGGCAGTCAACAGAAAGACCACAGTTGCCAGAGTTTCCAAGCTGGTTACTATCACAGGAAACGTAGATTACCAGATTACAAACGCAACACCCTTTACGGAAGATGGTTTGGTAAACATCGTCAACACTGAACATGCTGTTCTCATTTTCAGTCAAGTAAAGCCTTCTGCAGTCATTAGCAATTGGCTCTCAAAAGTGCAGATAAATGGTGAAGCGGCAGTCAATAACAGCAATTGTCAGGTTAAGCTCTACAATCGGGGCTGCATCATCATGCCTTATTCCAATAGCATAAAGCCCCTAACCGTTTATTCCGAGAAAAGATACGAAGGTGAGTCGTGCAACAACTTCGGCACAGAAAATAGTGGAGGCTACATGAATACTTTGTCCGAAGCGAAACTTAACAATCGCATCAGGTCCTTTAAACTGAAGCGAGGCTACATGGTAACATTCTCCACTCAAGCTAAAGGACGCGGCTATAGTCGTTGCTTCATCGCTGCCGACAGAGACCTGGAAGTGGCGACTTTGCCTGCCGTACTCGACCAAAAGATATCTTCCTATCGCATTTTCAAATGGTATGACACAGGCAAGCCACAGATTGCAGCAGCCGGAGGAGACAATGCACTTTGCTCTGCCCTCAATGTTACAAGCACTTATACTTGGGGCACAACTGGCGATATGGCTCCCGATGTAGAAAATGTTCCCCATCATATCTACGAGAACTATCCTTCGCCTTCGGCACTTGGGATGTGCACGACCTCACCACATTTGAAGACAAACAACGAGCCAATGAATACTGCCGACGACCCCAAAGGCCAGACAGAAGATGTGGATGCCGTGCTTGCCAACTGGGAAGACCTCATGGCAACAGGTATGCGACTGTGCTCTCCTTCCTCTTGGGACGGCAGTGATTACACCAACGGAACTGGTTATATCAAGCGTTTCATAGACAGCATTGATGCTCGTGGCTGGCGTTGTGACATCATAGACCTGCATTGCTATTGGCCCGAAGGCAACTTCGGCACCATAAAAAACTGGACAAACTCAACAGGCAGACCAGTTTGGATATCCGAATGGGTGTGGGGAGCTTCATGGAATAACAATGGAGCCTTTGCCAGCGGCATCTCCGAGAGCAATAATGCAGAAGCGTTGAAGCGCATTTGCCCTGTACTGAACAACAACGATTGCATTGAACGCTATTACTATTGGAACTTTGAGCGCGACCCATCAAGACTCTATAAGAATGGCAACCTGACTGAGGCCGGAGAGTATTATGCCAGCATCAATTCGGACTTAGGCTATAACGGCAAATACGACTTCGTGCCTACCACTCCTCCTCAACATGGCCCATCCAAGTTCACTCAAAAGGTAATCTCTACGGGGGAAACGCGTCTTTCCTGGCATGATGCCAATGGTGAGTTCAACCAACTGATGGAAGTGCAAATGAAGGACGCCAATGGTATGTGGGTTGTTCTCGATACGATTTCGCAGAAAGAGACTGCCTCGAACTATACTTACATGATTGACAATGACGATGAAAGCATTCTTTATCGCCTTCATCTTATTGACTTGAACGGCAAGGAATACTACACTTCCGACGAATTATGCCTGGGTGATGGCTTCGAGATAGATGGTCAGATTTTCTATGCTGGCGGCAATCTGTTCCCTAACGGCGAGTTCGACCTTGGCTTCACTAATTGGACAAACGGCGCAAATGGGCTTCTTGCAGAGCCTCAATTCGAGGTTGTAGGAGATGGAGGCTATGGTGGAGGCGCTTATCTGCAATCGCATCTCAGTGGAAACGCCACTTCTGAAGCCACATTCAAGACTGCTGTCAACATTGTTCCAGAGCAGAATTATGTCTTTCGAATTGTCTCGCGTAATGGCAGCAACAACATGTCGTTCTATCTTGCCTCTACCGAAACGAGTACAAGTAAAAGCATTGGCAAGGCAACTATCGACGCCGATTGGCATGTCAACACCTTTACATTCAATTCAGGCGACCGCACAAAAGGCATACTCTCCTGTTATGCTTTAGCCGCAAAGGCACAGATAGATGATGTGCAATTGAGGCAACTCTTCCCAACTAGAGAAGAGGCGTTTGCTGACGGCATAGAGAAAGCAAGGCTTAGAGCCGAGGCACAGAAGACATACAACTCTGCCTATCCGTTCCTCAATGACGACCTGACTGCTCGGATGAATGCAATTACAGGAACCGACGAAGCTGCATTGAAGGAAGCAGAACTCTGTCTGGCAGAGCATCTTTCTGCCATTAAGATGAAAACCGAGACCGGCATTATTGCCACCACTCTGCAGGCAATAGCCGAGCATCCATGTCCCGATTATGAGAAGATGCTAAGTCTGCTTGGCAATATGAATGAGGCGCAGACGGCAACGAGTCTAATTACATCCTACAACGACCTTGACTCGCTGATGAAGAAGAACCTGTCTTTCTCGCGTTCGAGGAAGCAGCCGACGAATTCTTCATTTACCGGCGAGAAGTCAACAGGTTGGGAGGTGAAGGTCGGAACCTACAAGGATGGCGACCAGAAGGCTACCACTAAGTTCGGGAAGACCTGCTGGAATGCTTGGTGGAGCACTACCAGACAAGATGCCACGATGGAGATCAGACAAGTTGTTACCAACCTTCCTGAGGGCTTTTATCAGCTTGAATGTAAGGCCATGACTGAGCATTTCTGCATTTCAGACCAACATGGTTACCTCAGGAATGGCAGCGTGGAGGTTGTGACGCCTACCTTGAGGAAAGGATATTTCGATATGCCTGTGGAAAATCGCTGGGATACGTTAACTTCTACTCCCATTTATGTTGAGGAGAAAGGCTCGCTGACTGTGGGCTTCAAGAGTTCCAAACAAGGTGTGAAAACAGGTTTCTGGCACTCTTTTGGCAATCCTGATGCCACCAGTGACAATCGCGAAGGTTGGTGGTGCGCCACAGACTTCGTGCTCAAATATCATGCCATAGACGAC
>JAGCXU010000047.1 GCA_017961145.1 Bacteroidaceae bacterium
GCGACGAGGAATTCATGGCGCTCTTCGAGAAGTATCCTGAGTTTGACGACCTCGACGACGAGTTTATCGAGATGGAAGAAGAAGTGACAGACCTCATCGCTCACTATGTTGACGAACATCTCGAGCAGTTTGTTCAGGTTAATAAAAATGTTTGAACATGGCTAAGTCCCTGATTCCCAATAAAGGAAAAGACATAAACATCAAGAACAAGCGTGCCGAGTTCGACTATCTGCTCATGGATAAATACACGGCAGGAATCGTTCTGACTGGCACCGAGATAAAGAGCATCCGCAAAGGCAAAGCAAGTCTGGTGGACACTTACTGCTATGTGATTCAAGGCGAAGTGTGGGTCAAGAATATGTATATTGCGCAATACGAACAAGGTTCCTACAACAACCATATGGAAAGACGCGATCGCAAGCTCCTCCTCAACCGCAAAGAAATCCGCAAGATGCAGCAGACGGTCAAGTCGCCAGGCTTCAGCATCGTGCCCACACTCCTTTTTATCGACGAGAATGGGCGTGCAAAACTCGATATCCACATTGCTCGAGGCAAGAAAGAATACGATAAACGCGAGACACTCAAAGAGAAAGAAGACCGTCGAAACATTGACCGACAATTCAAGAAGAACTACTGATGCAAGAACGTTACAAACAGATAAAGAACGAACGCGAGCTGGCAGAGTTGCTGAGTTCGCCAGAGCCGGAATTGCGACGCATTGCCTTCCAATGTGTTGATTTCACGTCAGTTCCAGAACAGGCACTTGCACATATCTATCGCGAATGCCTTTTCCTGAGTTGTCGTTTGCCGATGGGACTCAAGCGACAGTCAAAGGATTGCCTCTTCCTTCCCAATATGGGCGAGGAATTTGGCTTCCCCAATCACCTCTATTCTCCAGAAGAACTCTACGAAGGCTTCAATCCCGAAAGGCCTGAAAGCTACGAGAAATGCTATGATGGACGCGTCTATCGGCATTACTTGAAGAAGGGAAAGTACGCGACAGACATTAAGGAAACGTTGGCGCGAACGCTTCACGACCACTCTATAAGCGATTGTCTGCAGGATTTTCTCTCGCATTTCGACGAACATAAACTGGTCGGAGTAATGGGCGGACACGGTCTCTCGAGGCTCGATCAAGCGTATGTTCAGGTTGTTCGACTGAGCAAACGACTTGCCGAACTTGGTTTCCTGATGATTACTGGCGGCGGTCCAGGAGCGATGGAGGCAACGCATCTTGGAGCTTGGATGGCAGGCAGAAGCGAAGACGAACTGCAGGAAGCCCTCTCCATAATGAGTGTTGCACCTCATTATACTGACAAACTCTGGCTCTCAACTGCTTGGCAGGTGCACAATCGCTTCCCCAATCTTGGCTACAAAAGCCTTGGCGTTCCCACTTGGCTCTATGGTCATGAGCCCTCCACACCACTTGCCACACACATCGCAAAGTACTTCGACAACAGTATTCGCGAGGATGGAATCCTCACCATCTCAAAAGGCGGAATCATTTACACACCAGGCTCGGCCGGCACCTTGCAGGAAATCTTCCAAGAGGCTGTGCAGAACCATTATCTCACATTTGGTTATGCCTCGCCAATGATCTTTATGGGCAAGGAGTTTTGGACAGAAGATGTGCCAGTTTGGCCGTTGATCATGACACTTGTCGAAAAGGGTAGATACAAGAATCTCATCCTCTGTCTGACAGACGATGTTGCCGATGTGGAGCGAGTTCTGCAAGGAAATTAAAAGGGCGCACTGGTGATGTGATGAAACTCCGAAAAACAGGTTTTGAGGGTTCGCTGCCTTTGTAATCCATCTAACCACAATGGGATGGCACGCCATTAGCATACGAAACATTTCTCGGTAATAAAATGTAAATTGATGAGTATCCCGATCTAACCAGTACGCCCGTATGATGTCTGTGTCCTAACCACTGTAGAACCATTTCGGACTTCAATGATATTGCAAATTTAGGCATTCTTATCTTATTATGCAAGCTTTTTAACATTTTTCTTTCTCTCTTCTTGGCATTTTCTTTATTTCTTGCTATTTTTGTTAAAGAAAATGATAGAAAAAGCGCTTATGACGTTAAATTTCTCGATAGAATACAGGACTGAGTGGGGACAAAGTGTTGAAGTCGAACTTTGCTTCCTTTCTGCAGAGGGCAAGACACATTGGCAACGCATCCTTCTCGAAACAGAAGATGGCCTGGTTTGGAAGGGTTTGTGCACCCTTCGAGCACGCGGAAAGCAGTTCCGATACACATATATTATAACGGAGGAAGCAGCCGTTTCCCGTCGCGAATGGGATGTTGTGCCTCGGCTTTTCCCTGCCGATGATGCACGCACTTACTTCTTCGTCGACCATTGGCGCGATGTTCCTAAGGCATCTTATTGTTATACGGATGCTTTCAAAGTTGCTAATGGACTCGACAGGATGCCTTCAGCTTCGGTAGCGCTCTTCCCCAGGACTTTCCTTTTCCGCATTCAAGCTCCTTGGCTTGAGCAGGGTGAAAGGGTCGCGCTAATAGGCGACCAGCCTTCTTTGGGCAATTGGGATGTGGAACGTGCCTTGCCGATGATACAATCCAATCACGGAGAATGGCTTCTTTCCATTAGTGGTGATGGACTTCGTCTGCCGTTCCAATATAAATATATTATAGTAGGGAAGGACCGCTCAGTCAAGTGGGAAGAAGGTCCAAACAGGTTAAGTCCTTCTGCAGATCAATTGTTGTTGGCTGGCGGACGATGGGTGGTTGCTCTTTCTGATGGTGTGATTCGGCTTGAGTCTCCTCGTTGGAAAGTTGCCGGACTTGTGGTTCCTCTGTTTTCTCTCAGGTCGGAAGGCAGTCAAGGGGTAGGGGACTTTGGTGACCTCAAAGAGATGGCCGATTGGGCAGCCTTGGCAGGAATGCACGCCATACAGCTTCTTCCTATCTACGACACTACCCAAGGCCGCTCTTCAACCGACAGTTATCCCTATAATGCAATCAGTGTCCATGCTCTCCATCCCATTTATGCGGACCTTCGTCAGCTGCCTCTGCAGGACAAAGACAAGCTTGCATCCTTCCAGAAGAAGTGGCAAAAGTTGAATGCTCTCCAGGCTCTCGACTATGTGGAGGTCATCAAAATGAAGGAGGAGTACTTGCATCTTCTCTATGAGGAGCAGGAGCAAAATGTTTCAGAAAATGCTGGTTATCAGACTTTTGCTGAGGAAAATGCCGAGTGGTTGCAGCCATATTGTGTCTTCTGCCATTTGAGGGACACTTTCGGAACACCCCAGTTCTCGAAGTGGAAAAAGCTTTCCACCTACAATCGGAGTGCCGTGACGAAGTACATCGACAGCCATTCTGCAGAAGTTGGCTATTATGCTTTCGTGCAATACCTCTTGCATTTGCAACTTTCGGAAGCTGCCGATTACGCTCATCGCCGCCGAGTTTTCATCAAAGGGGACTTGCCGATTGGCATCAGTCCTTGTAGTGTGGAGGCTTGGCACGAGCCACACCTCTTCAATATGGATATGGTGGCAGGAGCTCCGCCAGACGATTTCTCGCGAACAGGGCAGAATTGGGGCTTCCCGACTTATGATTGGGAACGTATGGCGGCTGATGGCTATCTTTGGTGGAAACAGCGTCTCGGCGGAATGGCGCAGTACTTTAGTGCCTACAGAATTGACCACATCCTTGGTTTCTTCCGCATCTGGTCGATTCCGAAAGGCAGCGAGACGGCTCTTCTGGGACAGTTCTCGCCTGCTTTACCTATGAGTATTGGGGAGATTGAGTCTTATGGATTGCCTTTCTACGAAGATTTGTTCGTGCCAGATGCAAAGCAGCCCAACCTCTATCACCCAAGAATAAGTGTTATCGGAGAAGATGCCTGGTGTCGCCTTCCCAAGTTTGAGCAGGATGCATTCATCCGTCTTTACGAGGATTTCTTCTTCCGCAGGCATAATGATTTCTGGGCATCTCAGGCCATGAAGAAGTTGCCGGCACTCATCGAGGCAAGCAATATGCTGGTTTGTGGCGAGGACTTGGGAATGGTGCCGGCTTGCGTGGGACCAGTCATGAAGCAGTTGGGCATTCTCAGCCTCGAGATACAAGCCATGCCGAAGGCTTATGGCGTCACCTTTGCACAACTTCATGAGAACCCTTATCGAAGCGTGGATACCATCTTCACCCACGATATGCCGACCCTCAGACTCTGGTGGAAAGAGAATCAGGAGCGCACTCAATCATATTATAATAATGTGTTGGAGCACGATGGGAAAGCGCCTGAAGAACCGTCGGGCTGGCTTTGCGAGGAGATTATAGCGCACCATCTCAACTCTCCCTCCATGCTTTGTCTCATCAGCTTGCAGGATTGGCTTTCGATAGACGAAGACTTGAGGAATCCCAACCTCGAGGAAGAGCGCATAAATGTGCCTGCCAATCCGAAGAACTATTGGCGCTACAGGATGCATCTTCTCATCTCGAAACTCCTGAATGCAAATGTCCTGAACGAACGTTTGAAGGTGCTCGTCGAACGTTCCGAAAGGGCGTGATTCCGAACGACCCCAGTGACGTTTGCAATCGTATAGTGTGACGATTGCGATTGTATAGTGTGACGATTGCAATCATAACGTTTTACGTTTGCGATTTAATCGTGCCACGTTTTAGCGTATGCCTCGTTCGTTCAGGGCATTTATGTAGCGACGAGCGTTCTGATAGTGCTCCGAAAGTGTTCTCGCAAAGTTGTGCGTGCCCGAAAAGTCCTCTTTTGCGCACATATACAGATAGGGGTGTTCTGTGTGGTTCAGCACGGCATCCAATCCCGCAATACTGGGAATGCGGATAGGTCCTGGCGGTAATCCGACGACGCGATAAGTGTTGTAGGGACTCTCTACAAGCAGATGCTTGTTCAGGATGCGACGAAGTGAAAAGTCTCCAACCGCGAACTTTACGGTCGGATCGGCTTGCAAGGGCATTCCTATGCGCAGTCGGTTGAGGTAAAGACCTGCAATCATCGGCTTTTCGCCATTGTTCGCAGTTTCCTCGTCGACTATGCTTGCCAGAGTCGAAACCTGTTCGCGAGTCAAGCCCAAAGCCTCTGCTTTAGCCTTTCTGTCAGCCGTCCAGAAGCGATTGTTCTCGCTTTCCATGCGCTCAACAAGTTTGTCGACCGAAATGTCCCAATAGACTTCGTAGGTGTTTGGAATGAAGAGGGCAGGGATGGTGGCAGTCGTGTAGCCATGCGTGTCCAGATAAGAGCTGTCAGTCAGGGCTTGAGCAATCTCTGCGGAATCAACCATCAGACTCTGTGAAAGTGCCGAAGCCAGCCTGTCCATCGTTCTGGCAGACGGAACGACAAGATTCATAGGCTCTTGAGTGCCGTTCCTGAGCAGACGGAACAACTGCAGACAAGTCATTTCCGGCTCAACATGATAGCGGCCTGTTCGCGGACGAAAACTGAAGACCTTATTGTAGAGGTCCCATCTCCAACCAAGTTCGGACTTCACTTTGACACTATCCATCGTGTCGTCTCGGTCAATAAAAATCAGCCTGCCCTGTGCTTCTTTGCTGTTCGGAGCCTTAGCCGAAAGCAAATAATAGGTGAAAAACGCGGCCCCAGCCACAATGATAGCCAGCCCTGCAACGAGCCAGAGAAACTTCCTGTTCATTTTCTATGATGCTTATTCAAGTGCAAAATTACACATTTTCTCGAATACAACCAATACTTTTGAATTTTGAAATTTGAATTTTGAATAATATGTTGTACCTTTGCACCCGCGTTTCGCCACTATGGCTCAGTTGGTAGAGCAACGCATTCGTAATGCGTGGGTCCGGGGTTCGAGTCCCCGTAGTGGCTCAAGCCAAGCGATGAGAGGGTTCCTTCGGGAAGCCCTCTTTTCTTATTTATAATTGTGAAGCGATATATTTGGAACGTTAGCATGAAAAACAAGAAGAGAGAAGAAATAAAACGGAGAACCCCTTGAAATCTGATTTATTATTCGTATCTTTGCGTCGAAATTACCATAAAAAACAGAACTATGCAGAAAAACATTTTCACATTACTGGGCGTCGCTCTCATGTTTGCAGCTTGCAGTCAGCAGAATCAAAAGGAAACAGAAGAAACCTTTGCTGATGCTGTGTCCGCAGCCCTTGCCAATGGAGGGGAAATAGACCTTTCTAATCTTCAATGGACACGAGAACCGGCAGGATACGAAGTTAAGGGAGATACCATTTTCGTCACGACAGCTCCCCATACAGACCTTTGGCAACGCACTTACTATCACTTCCAGAACGATAATGCTCCCGTCCTGCAGATGAAGACGCGCGAAAAGTTTTTCAGTTTCGTGGTTAAGACAGATTTCACGCAAAGCCACCAACGCTTCGACCAATGCGGCATCGTGATGTACCTCGATAGCGAGAACTGGCTGAAAGGTTCCGTGGAATATGAGAACGAAGAGTTCCAGCATCTGGGTAGCGTGGCAACCAACAACGGCTATTCAGACTGGGCAACAACGGCCATTTCTGCAGATGTGAAGACAATGTGGTATCGCTTCTCGCGTAGGGAAGACGATTATTGCATCGAATGCTCCACTAATGGAACAGATTTCAGCCAAATGCGAATTTGCCACATGTATGCGGGAGCCGATGAAATCAGCTTCGGCATATATGCCTGCTCGCCAGAGGAATCGTCTTTCACAGCGTTCTTTACGGACATGAAGATTACGGAATGCATGTGGAAAGCTCACGACGGACAGCAGCCTGACGAGTAGCGATGTTGTATCAGAACTTGATAATATAGGGATATGTCGCAGGCTTTCCTGCGGCATATTCTTTTGTTGGGCAACCTACAACAACAAGATAAAGTTTCTTGATATTGCCCGGATTGGTGTAGTATAGCGTTTTCTTCTGCTGTGAATTGGTATTTCGATATGTGGGTTTGCCTTCCTGATCGATTGCCACAAGCCTG
Organism: Bacteroidaceae bacterium; assembly: GCA_017961145.1. Classification (GTDB taxonomy): domain Bacteria; phylum Bacteroidota; class Bacteroidia; order Bacteroidales; family Bacteroidaceae; genus Physcousia. The sequence continues at coordinate 6,951 of JAGCXU010000047.1, forward strand.
TAGCGATAACCGATGTTCTCTTCTTTCGAGAGTCCTTGGAAGCGGATCTTGATGGTCTTTCCCACTTGAGGAACAGGAATCTCATCGACGTTAAATCCGTATGTCTCAGGCACTTTGATGGGTTTCTTCCAGCCGTTCAGCGTGTCGGCCAGTTCGCTCTTCAGTTCGCAAGAGTAGCGTGCACTCTCCTTATGCTTGCCAGGGAAGTCAAAAGTAATCAGTCGACTATAGCAGTTGAGCAGTTCATCGCCCATCTTCTCCACATCGACTTTGTACATGCGCATATAGGTCTGCACGAAGTCCTCTCCCTGCCTGCCGCCCCGGAACATGTCTGCCATATAAGTGAGGCCATGCAAAACGCCCCAGTACTCGAGCACGAAGGGAGCATGATACATGTTCTTGTGGTGGAAGAGGCGCAGGTGAATGTCTTTTTTGAAAGCATCCCAATGGTAGTTCTCATCGGTTGTCCATCGGGGATTGACTTGCCAAAGCATCCATTGAGCACTTGTTTCAAAGATTCCGCCACCCATGCCTTGAGACTGTCCGTCGCAGGAAATCTGAATCTGAAACGAGTGTCCCAGTTCGTGAGCAATGCAGTTGAGCGTCTTGTCCTGTACTCGGTTGGGTGCAATCCACAGTGCACCAATGACGTTATCATAGCATCCACCATAGGCTGTACCTTCGAGCGAATACTTGAGCATCACCATCATTCGGTACTTGTCGGCTTTGCTGCCAGGGTGTAGGAAGCCCATCATGTCGCGATAGACATTATAAAAGTATTCAACACGACTCAGCAGGTTGTCCAGGTCAACAGTCATCGGATGTCCGTCAAGGTCGGGAGCCTTGCTGAGGTCATCGCCGAACCCTTTCTCCCAGAAGCAAACCACATTGGGAGTGCAGGCCATACGATAGTAGCTCCAAGTGGATTCTTTGCTCGTAAAGTCATTATCGCGCAGCTCTTTTGGGATGTAGATTTCCTTGCCCTCGGGAAGAGTGTAGCCGGTTGGTGCCTGCTCTGCCTGGGCCAGACTGCTTGCAAAGATGCAAACAAGGAGGGAAATGCTTATGGATCTGCTGATATTCACTGGCTTATGACTTTGTCGATGGATGGTTTATCTGACTCTGTAGCGCACTTCTTTCGTTTTGAACTTCTTCACCATCTTCTTGTCTTTAGAGTCTTTTAGACCTGTTGCAACAATGATGGTGACGCGGTTCTTGTCGTTTTCTGCAAAGGGTTGGATGGTGTCACCATAGTAGTTCGAGGTGATAGCCGAGGCTGGCACTCCGGCATCTGTCAGAGCCTTCACAGCCTTTTCCATGCGTTGTTTCGAGAGTTCGAGATTGATTTGCGGATTGCCAGTCTTTGCATCGGCATAAGACTTGATGTCAACCTTGCAGTCGTGGAAGTCCTTGAGGAAAGTTCCGATTGCTGCCAATTGTCCGTCAGCCTTGAAGTCACTCTCGCGGACATCATAGAAGACGGTCCAAGTGGTAGAGCCGTTCTCGTCCTTAGGCGTTTCGACAACATCGTCATACCAGATGGTGTCCTGCCTGGTCTCCCAGACCTCTGCGCTCTCAATCTTCAGGGCTTTAGGCGTTTTCTTCGTCCGCTTTGCCGCAAACTTATATGTCACACCCATCTGACCCACCAGTTGCCAGTCTCCCTTGTTGTGAAACTTGCTGTTGAAGCGGTCCTTCAGCGTATTGGCATCCAGCTCTACATTGATGCTGACGTGCTTTGAGATGTTACATTCGACCTGGGCACCTATGCGGGCATTATGGCTGAACCGACCATCGTCATAAGCCAGAAGCAACTTGTCCTTGTGGGCATAAGCCTCGTCATTGTCCCAAGCATAGTTCAAGCCAATACCGCCAATCAGATAGATATTCACCGGATAGTAGTCCTTCTTGCCGATAAGCGTAACAAGATTGACCATCATGTCGATATTCGAAGTGAAGAACTTGTATTTGTATCTGAAGTCCTCCTCGTCGTCGAGATAGCCGCCCTTGTTCCAGGCACCGTTGAAGTGCAGGCGAGCACCAATGACAGGCGTGAAGAACGAACCGAAGCTGAAGCTGGCAGCAGGAGTGAACAGCTCCCAATTGTTGTAGTTCGTGAAAGTCACCTGAGTGCCGGCCTGAGCTCCGAAGAACAGTTGCGGATAGGAAACAGTCTGCTCGTCAGTCTGTGCATTAGCAGCCAAACTAAGCATCATAAAGGCAATGGTACAAAGATTTTTGATGCGAATCATGTCAGTTGAGTGTTTTGCGTTATTTTGATACAAAGGTACGGCTTTTTAGGGAAATATCCAAACATATTCCGCAAAACATTTTCATAAAATAAGAATGCAGAAAAGAAGCCTCAAACGTAGCACGCATAAAAGCCAAACTTAACGTGTGTCGTTAGCGATTTTAACGTGCCACGTTTGCAATCATAACACGTTGAGTTTGCCAACTATCCACGCCTGGTTTTCCGACCTGACAGGAAGCGCCCCCATCCTTCCCTTAATTCCCATACGCCCCCTCCTTCCTTTCGCGCGCGTATTATATATAATGTATACGAATGCGAAATGCGAGGTTTCCCGAAAAAAGTCGCCGGATTGTTTTGCCAGTTTCCGGGATTGTCGTACCTTTGCATCCGCAAATGAGGCTTATCCGTTCCTCAGGGA
>JAGCXU010000048.1 GCA_017961145.1 Bacteroidaceae bacterium
CCATGTGACAACTGCCAAATATAGTACACAGACGATACATATTTCATAAAAAGGCAGTACCTTTGCACCCATGGACGCAAATAGTGAACTGCAACGATACACCATGTTGGCGAGTTTCTTCCTTCCAGAAGGCATTCTCGACTGGTTCGATGTTGTACGCATGGAAGAGACCGATAATGACAAGCCAGCACATGAGCTGGACGTACTTTACCCCAAGGTTCTGCACATCTACCTTGACGAGCGTGACAACCGTCAGGGCGAAGAACTGGGTCTCGTAGCTAATGGCTTTACTGAGGAAAGCGTCATCCACGACTATCCGGCCCGCAGCCGCAAGATGGTCTTGCATGTACGCCGTCGCCGCTATAAGGATGCCGATGGTCACAACATCATCCTGTGCAATTACCCGCTTGCCTCAGAGGGAACCCGATTGTCCGTAGAGTTCGGGGCTTTTTTTAAAGACGGTCTTGGATAATTTCCCCGTCACCTGCTCCTCGGTTGCCCGTTTCTTCCACATCAAGGGCAGTACGCTGGAGCGCAACTACAAGCTGAGCCTGAGCGACTTTGAGCATTGGGACCAGAAAGAACATGCCGCAGACTGGGTGCTGCTGTCGAAGAACCTCGGCGAGTACGACTCGATAGACGAAACGACGATAGGCGACGAAGTATATACGATATTCTCCAACAAGGCCGGACATGGCGGCAAAGGCACCATCATAGCCGTTGTCAAGGGCACCAAGGCTGAGGTCGTTTCCAGGATACTGAAGATGATTCCCCTTGCAGAGCGTGAGAAGGTCAAGGAGGTGACAATGGATTTCAGTGACTCCATGTATGCCATCGTGCGTGAGTGCTTCCCCAATGCCACCATCGTCATCGACTGCTTCCACATCGTGCAACGCCTGTGCGAGGCCCTTGACGAGATGCGCCTGCGCTTTAAGCGGCTGGCCGTCACGGCAACGAAGAAAGAAGAGGCAGCATGGAAGAAGAGCGAGGATGCCAAGGCCAAGAAGCGTGCATACGGCAGGACGAAGTACGCTGTAAAGAAGGCCGGCAAGAAGAAACCGAAGGGTAGGAAACGCGGACGCAAGCGCATCGGGAAGAAGAAGTACCGTCCCACTACGTTCAGCAATGGTGACACGCAGGTCGAACTGCTCACCAGAGGCCGCTACGTGCTGGCCAAATCAGGCGAGAAATGGGGAAAGCATCAGAAAGAGAGAGCACATCTGCTCTTTGAACTCTACCCCAAACTCAGGGAGGCATATTCGCTGATCTGCACCATACGGGCAATGTTCCGCAACAAAAAGCTTACAAGGGAGGCAGCAAGAGGCTATCTGCGCAACTGGTATGAGAAAGTCAACGCTTGCACCATCAGGGAAATCAAGTCGGCAAGGGATTGTATCAAGGCAAAGGAGGAAGAGGTACTTAATTAGTGTTTGCTGATTTATTATTAACTTATTGATATTTAAGTATATATAACATTATTTCTTCTTTTGTTTAACAAAAAATGAGTACCTTTGGGTGTTAAAACTGACAAACAGATGAGATTTAAGCCAAGATACAAGCAGTTGACCATCGATGGTTTCAAGTCCTCCCTCGACGGGCTGGACAAGGGCAACCGTTGGGTTTGGCTGGGCGACCATCTCCCCTGGGAAGACTTCGAGAAGCTGTATGGTCAGACACTCAACAACCAGACTGTGGGTGCAGGTGCCAAGCCTGCCCGCATGGTGATAGGTGCCATGATAGTTAAGCATATCACCCGTCTGTCGGGCCAGGACACCATTGAGATGATTCAGGAGAATCCCTACATGCAGTATCTCTGTGGACTTGGGGAGTTCACCGACCAGCCGATATTTGACTCCTCCCTCTTCGTTGACCTGCGCAAGCGCATCAGCGACGATGACATCAACAAGATGACCGAAGCTCTTTTGAAGCGTGAGCAGCAGATGAAGGAAGAGATGCGTAAGCACAGGGAGGACGAAGCCAGAGACCGTGGCGAAGAACCGCCAGCCGCTCCTGCTGCGGATGAGAATGCAGCAGCCTTCACAGACAGCAAAGGACGTGAGCACAAAGGTGTGCTGAAGATTGACGCGACATGTGCCGATGCCGAAGTTCGCTATCCTGTGGACGTGGATATCATTGATGACGGATGCCGTGTCATGGACCGCTTCATCCGGCGTATCTGCAAGGCAGACCATATATCTGTTCCCTATACATATTACGGTAAGGCGAGGAACGCTTACAGATACCTGGTGAAGATGAAGAAGAAGGGCGGCAAGTTGGTGAAGGATACCATCGAGCAGATGCTCAGTTGCCTGCACAGGGACATCCTCACGCTGATAAACCTCACCGCAGGGGAGTTCCGTTATCGCCTTGACTGCCTGCGCAAAGACCAGCGCAGAGTCCTGGATGCCACGATGAAGATGTACTTCCAGCAGGAGCAGATGTTCTGCACTGGCGAGCATAGCTGCAAAGACAGAATCGTAAGCATCTTCCAATCCCATGTACGCCCCATTGTCCGAGGAAAGGCTTCTGCAAATGTGGAGTTCGGGGCTAAGATTGGCGTCAGTATCGTAGAGGGCTACAACTTCATCGACCATCACAGTTGGGATGCCTACAACGAGGGTGCTGACCTCCAACTCCAAATCGACAAATACCAGGAGCGTTTCGGTTGTCTGCCTGCCACCATCCTTGCAGACAAGATCTATATGAACAAGGCCAATAGAGCCGTACTCAAAGACTTGGAAATAAAGAACTACTGCAAACCGCTTGGACGACCTCCCAAGGATCCTCCCTGTCCTGAGAGGCAGGCCCTGATGGCCAAGGCCGTGGGACAAAGGAATGAGATCGAATGCTCGTTCGGTACAGGCAAGAGAGTATATCAAGCCAACGACATAAGAGCCAAGCTCCCCGAAACCGCAGAATGCTGGACAGGGATGTGCTACTTCGCCAAGAATGTGATGAAGTTCTTCAGGGAGCTTTGTCATACCTTATACGATTTATTGAGATTTTTAACCTTGGTGGCCTTTTGGAGGGGCGGGCTGAGACCTGTCAGACTGGTGGCCGTCAATTAATCAGTGAACACTAATTA
>JAGCXU010000049.1 GCA_017961145.1 Bacteroidaceae bacterium
CGTTTCGCTTCCACGCATATAACCGTTCAATACGTCCGGATCTCGGTAGTAACGCGGCTCCGAAAGGTGCAGAATGAAGGGTGCCACTTCCTGCCAAACCTGGTGGTCTCGGCCTGCTTTCCTGGTCAAAGTCTGAGCGTCTTGAACGTGTCCTACACCACCATTATAGGCTGCAAGCGTGAACTTGATGCGCTCTTCGGCATCCTTGATGTCCGAGAAAGACTGGCTGACCTTCCTGATATATCGTGCCGAAGCCGAGATGTTATGCTCAGGATCGAAGCGTTTATCCTTGGGAACTCCCATCGCATCGGCAGTCGCAGGCATCAATTGCATGAGTCCCATCGCCCCCATCGACGAGACTGCTTGAGGGTCGAAACCTGATTCCTGATAACTCATGGCTGCTAGCAAACGCCAATCCCAACCGGCAGACGAACTGTAACGGCGAAACAAATCGTCGTAAGCGGAAATGATGCCGTGCGAAGCATCCTGCATGACCGGTCGCATCCGACGTTTCACGGTAACCGTCGTATTGTTGGCCGAGCTCTCGATCTGCTTGATGCGTTCAGGCTTCCACCATTCTGTAATGGCTTTTCTCAGCAGGGATTCGTTGTCGCGCGTCTGCCAAGTCGGCATCTCGAGGGCAATGAAGTCAATCTCTCCTTGCTCCAACTTCCGCAACAAAGAAGTGGTGTCTGGGGAGATTTCCATTTGCAGGACGACTCCGATGCTTTGTGCAAAGGCTTCGGCAAGCCTGTATTGCAGGCCCATCCCATTGCCGTGATATTCGTAATAGGTGTCAGGTCCGCTCAAAGTACCTGCAATAATCGTGCCACTACTCTGTATTTCGTGCAGGTCGTAGTACTGCAAAGTGTCCGCTTCCTCCTCTTCAGTCGCAAAGAGAACGGACGTGTCTTTCTCCTGTTTGGCAGTACAAGCGACCAGGAGAAAAAGGAGAAGGAGGTGGGGTCTCAAGGTTTAATCCTATGAATAATGTAGGTTCTCATAATCTCGATGGCTTGCTGGTTGGCTCCACCTTGCGGGATAATGAGGTCGGCATAGCGCTTTGTCGGCTCGATAAACTCTTCGTGCATCGGCTTCAAGACATCGCGATAACGGTCGAGAACCATTTGTGTGGTGCGTCCTCTCTCTACCGTATCTCGCTGGATGACACGTATCAGTCGCTCGTCTGGGTCGGCATCCACGAAGATTTTCAAGTCCATGAGGTCGCGCAACTGCTTCTTCCAAAGCGCCATTATACCTTCGATGATGATGACTTCGCATGGCTCGACGTGTACCGTTTCAGGCAATCGGTTGCTGATAAGGTAGCTGTAAGTGGGCTGCTCGATGCTTTTCCCTTGTCGCAAAGCCTGTATCTGTTCGGTCAGAAGCTTCCAGTCGAAGGCGTCGGGATGGTCGAAGTTGATATGCTTGCGCTCTTCTGGCGTAAGATGTGTTGTGTCGTTGTAGTAAGAATCTTGTGGAATGAGTGCCACCCTGTCTGTAGGAAGCGTCTCGAGAATCTTTTTTACGACTGTTGTTTTGCCGGAACCTGTGCCTCCGGCGATGCCGATGATATACATGTTATTTCAGTGTTGCTGTGAGGATGCAGTCAGTTGTGTCGGGCAATTCGGGCAAGAAGATGCGGCAACCTTCCTTTTCGCGTTTGAACTTTAGCTTCGTTCCGTCGGCGAACATCACGACCTTCGCGAGCTTTTGGTCCGTGAGAGGCAGGAGTATTTGCCCGTCCTCTACCTTATTTAATATATGTATGTAGAGCGTTTTTCCCTTTTGAGTTGTAACGCCCCAACTCTGTGGAGGAACGCATCCGCCACGAGTGCCATAGATAGTCGAGCCGTTAACTTTCATGAAACTGCCAATGTGCTTCAGTATCTCGACTGCTTCGTCTGGGAGTTTTCCATCGGGTCGAGGGCCGATATTGAGCAGGAAGTTTGCATTCAGACCTGCCGCCGTGACCAGTCGACGAATAAGTTCATCGCCACTCTTATAGTTCTTGTCGGTAATGCTGTAACCCCAAGTATTGTTCATCGTCATGCATGTTTCCAAAGGAAGCTGTGATACCTTCTGCTCTCCAGAGAAGCCTGCGGTGTTCTGTCCCGGCAGATCTTGCTCGAATAACTGAAAGTCTTCCAGTCCTATAGGCGAGCCATGATGGTTGTTTCCAATGAGGCACTTGGGCTGCAGACGCTTGATGAGCGCATATTGCTCCTCGAGTCGCCAGTCGAAATCCTTCTCCTTGTGGTCCCACATTCCGTCGAACCAAATGGCTCCAATCGGGCCGTATTTGGTCAGAAGCTCAGTCAACTGACGGTTCATGAAAGCATAATAGCTGTCCCAATTCGTGGTGGCTGGATCGTGCGGGCAGTTCTGGCAGCCTCCCGTCGGGTAGTCCAAGCGTTGCCAATCCATGTGGCTGTAGTAGAAATGGAGTTTGAGTTCCTGTTCTCTGCAAGCCTGTGCAAGTTCGCCGACAACGTCGCGCTTGAATGGAGTGGCTTCCACGATGTTGTACGGACTTGCCTTTGTCGCCCACATCGAAAAGCCGTCGTGATGCCTGCTGGTAAAGGTGACATACTGAGCCCCAGCCTCTTTGAAGAGTTTTGTCCATTCGCGAGCGTCGAAAAGGGAAGGGTAGAAGCCTCCCGCAAGTTTTGCATACTCGTCGCGGTCAATGTGGCGATTGTGCATCACCCACTCTCCGTCGGCCAACATGGAATAGATTCCCCAATGGAGGAAAATGCCGAACTTGCGGTTTTGGAACTCTTCTCGGATCTGGCGAGTATCGTCAGAGATGCTCTGTGCCATAGTCATCAGGGCAAACAGAGACATTAGGAAGGAAAAGGCAAAGCGTTTCATGAGCAGAAATAATTAGCCTCACCCTCCAAAAGAGAGTGAGGCCGAGTTTGTTTTTAGAACATTTGAGCGGGATATTGACCTGCCTCGTGAAGTGCAGCAAGCTTTGCAACAACCTCAGGACGGTCTTCAGGATAGGTCACGCCGAACCATTTGCTGGTCGTGTCGAGCACCTCGCAAGTGGCCTGACCTGTCTTAATAAGGTGGTCGACCATCAGCGGGATGAAGAACTCGCTCTTGAGATTCGCCTGATTCTTCGGGTCAGAGAGGAACTTCTTGAAGAAGTCTTCGCTATATTCGAAGTAGTCCGGAGTGAAACCCCAAAAGTTCATGCTGACGGGAGTGGTGTCTGGAATGCTTACCCACTCGTCGTTCTCGTCGAGATATTGCACGACACCATTGTGACGTTCTATCTTCGTGCGCTCTACGACGCCAGTAAGCAAGTGCGTTTGTTCGTCGTTCTCGCAGATGCCACGACTAACTGTTCCGCTTTCGCTCAAAGTGTTGTCGACGCGGAAGCCCACCATTGCATACTTGCCTTTGCTGCCTTCGGGGAGTTCGCTGAGGAACTTCGCCATCACGCGGAAAGCGTCACGATCATAGAAGTCGTCGCAGTTGAGGACTGCGAAAGGCTCCTTAATGACGTCCTTACCCATCATTACAGCATGATTGGTGCCCCAGGGCTTTTGTCTTCCTTCAGGGACTGTGAAGCCTTCTGGCAGGGCGTCGAGGCTCTGGAAGCACAGTTCGCAAGGAATATGTCCCTCATATTTCGACAGAATCTGTGTGCGGAATTGGTCCTCGAAGTCGCGACGGATGACCCATACAATCTTGCCAAAGCCAGCTTGAATAGCGTCGTATATGCTATAATCCATAATGCTCTGACCTTGAGGGCCGAGCGTGTCGAGCTGCTTCAGGCCGCCATAACGGCTACCCATACCTGCAGCAAGGAGGAATAATGTAGGTTTCATATTATCCTTCTTTGTGTTAATGATTAGAGTGCGTTTGCTGTCAGGATGAGGACAAGCAGGCCGAGAATAGCGTAGAGCTCAGGGAACACGGCCAACACCATAGTAGTACCGAAGGCATTATGGCCGGCACCAATTGCGCTGATACCATTTGCGCAGACCTTTGCCTGACGGATAGCGCTGAAGAGAGCCACGAGACCAAGAGCCAGACCTACACCGAAGATGGCGCAAGCAGCAGGCATCTGGAGCTCGGGTGTAATCTTGCTGTTGAGCATGAAGAAGCCTACGAAGCCATACAGACCCTGTGAAGAGGGCAGAGCAGCCAAGCCCATGTAGGAGCCGCTTGCTGTGGGGTTCTTCTTGAAGGCACCAATTGCGGCATTACCACAAATGGTTACGCCATAAGCACTACCGATTCCAGAGAGGGCTACGCAAAGTGCTACGCCCAGATAAGCTAATAAGATTTCCATAATTTTTTGTTTGTTTTTTGTTATTTAGATGTTTTGTGTTTCCTGTTTTGTCACTTTCTGAAAGGTGTGTACTCCTTGCCTCCACCGCTGAAGTCTGCGTTCTTGAAGAACTCGACAAACGTCAGTCGCATCGGATGAACGAATGCACTTATCATGCTCAGCGCGAAGGTGATGCCGTGACCTGCAAGGAGGATAATCACCATCGGGAGCCAGCGGATGAACCAAGGCAGGCTGGAAGTCATGTCGTAGGCAAGCGAATTGAATACTCCGCCAAGCACGCCACCCGTCAGACCCAGGGCGAAGAGGCGGATATAGCTCAGCAAGTCGCCAAGCAAACCTGTTGCCATTCCGTAAGTTGCCCAGACGCCTCCGCCGATATTCAACAGAGGTCCGGTAATCGGATTCTTGTATGCTGACGGATTATTATATAGGAATATACCGACGATACTAATCGCGATAAGTCCGTAGAGTGCATAGACGAGTCCTTGTGGCAGGGTGACTCCGCAAGCGGGCAAGCCGAAGAGGGCGATTGCAGAGAGCAAAGCTACTACCCAC
>JAGCXU010000007.1 GCA_017961145.1 Bacteroidaceae bacterium
GATGACCTTTCGTCTCTGACCTGACCGGACAATTTGTCTTGTCAGCTTATCATCATCATCCACATGCATACGTATTGACTTTTGTGTATCACTGTATCCCAGCGCCTGTGCCACGTCTTTACCTACGAAGAACGTTTCGCCGTTCTTGTTTGTCATAGTCCGAATCTCACCGAACATCTCGTTCTTGAAAATTTGAATGTTGTTTTGCATTTTGTTTTGAGTTTTGTGAGAAGAAGGTCAGATTCCTTGGCCATTTACTCGAGAACATCCTCCTCACTCCAACTCGGGTTAATACTTTTGGACTTTTGTCCTTTCGAATCACGATGCAAAGTTCGGGCAAAAAAAAAGATGTGCCTGAAAGTCAGACACATATACCTATTTGGTGACACCAGACCTTTCCCATCGCCCCCCCTATTCCGTTGAAGACAAGGAAGTTTCAGCAGCTTCGTCCTCCATATATTTATTTCGCTTGTTACACTTATCATATCTCCTCAAAGCCTAATTGCTTCAGGTATTTATAGGTGCAATCGTAGAACTCAGGTTGTCGAGTATGGTCTTCGGGATTTCCTTCGGGAATACAGATAACCATTCCTTGACGGGCACGAGTCAGCAAAACTCGATATGCGTTCAATTGGTATGCCTGTCTTTCTTCTTTCTTAATCTTATTCCATCGACAGCCACCTTTAAATTCGTAGAAGTCCCAAGTGCCATTTTTATAACGGAAATCTGCATCCCAAACCAAGCAAGTCCAGTCAAGTTCCAATCCTTGCACATCAAATTCGCTTGCTGCATCTTCCAAGAACAGAGAAGAGCGGACATCATCTATATCATCGAGGAACCAATGAACTGTATCGGGCTTGCAACGGACATCAATGGCAAGAGGTTTCAGGCGATAACCTTTCGACGATACCAACATACCATATCGCTCACTACCTCGAGCCCTTTCTCGCAGCCAATCCTTTGCCTTTTCCAAATCGCGAGTCAGGACAATTGGATATCTGTCCTTTATCTCTTGGTACGTTTCTCTTACTTTTGGGGCGTCACAGTCGAGCAGGTAGTGTACCATTCTGGAAAGGCTTTCTGCACGGAAAGAACGCATAGAAACGGCCAAATGCAGGTCGTCTGAGAAGACTACATTTTTGTGCTCTTCCAACATCTCAGCCACTTGCCCTTCTGCATATTCCTTTTCTGTCAGTTGATTTGAGATGTAAACGTTCCAGTCGGGGAATGTTTCGTTCATAGCCCGCACCCATTCGCCAATACCTGCTTCGCCCGTATTGATTTCCTGACCGCCACCTACCAGACACACAATAACGGCCCAGTCTTCGCGTTGGTCGAGCGACCAAATCAGGAACTCTCCTTCCGACATTGGAAAGTCATTCACGCCTTTCTTACGTTTCAGCCAAGAAGCCAAATGCTCTTGATCCCATGAACGTTGGGCCTCGTCAAAGATGGCGATATTCTCCACCTCTGCATATCCTGCATGCTTGTCTCGAAGTTCTTTCTCGGGATCGATTTCTACGATACCATCACGAATGGGAGTCTTTAGTTTCCCCAACATTTGGTCGCGATATCGATGGATAATTTGGATGAATTGGGAAACTTCTCGACGGGCAGTTGTAATGTTGTATCTGTTGCCCTTTTCCTTTTCTTGCCTTTGTTTGTCTCTTGCAAGTGCTTCCGTCAGTACAGCCACCAAAGGCCCGTTTCCCGACAGATATACAGCAAGGTCTCGTTTTCCGTCTGTTTCTTGGTCCGATTGCTTAATAGCGACATTCAGCCCTACAAGTGTTTTTCCCGCACCTGGGACGCCAGTCACGAAACAGATACTTTTGCCCTTGCGTTCCTTTGTTTCGTGGATGACTTGCATCACATACTTTGTAGTGCGGTCCAATTGCTCTCCTTCTGCTTCATGTCGTGTGATTTCCTCTACACTATGCTGATTATAAAGAGCACTAGCAGCCTCCACAATAGTGGGCGTAGGTTCATAACGACTGCGCACCCAATCCCTCAAGGCGACCTTGTATTCTTTGTGTGGGATGTCTTGCCCCAAGACTCGTCCTATAACGTCTCCCAAGGCCACTTTATTGGCTATCATGGGCTCGTATATGCCATCATCATAATGCGAAAGGGTGCATGTTGTAGAGACTTTATCGTTTTCTGTTGGAACGAGAATGGGGGCTATCATTCGCTCGGCACTTCCCTGATGGAAATTCTTCAGGTCTAGCGCATAGTCCAAGACTTGGTCAACATCGGCATGCAAGATGTCCTCCTGACCAGCCTTGAACTCAATAGCAAAGATGCGCTCTCGAAGCAACAAGACAACATCAATTCGCTTGCCAATACGAGGGATAGTATATTCGAAGAGAATCCAACCCTGCTCGTCCTGATAGGTCCTCAACACATCTTTCATCGTGTTGATTTCCTCTTCCCAAGCGAATTTCTGTGTGGCAGCCGTATCGTATTCGTCATTCATCGACAACTTGCCGAATATCTCTTCCACGCTTTCACGTAGAAAAGAACGAATGTCCGAATAGTAAAAATAGCGTGCCATTGTCTTGTTTATCCTTTACAAATCCTCGTCGTTTGTTTCTTAGCCATTTTTCTCATTTTCGGGTGTAAATTTACAAAAAAATCTCTCTTCTACAAAGTGAAGAGAGAAAAATCTGTGCCAGAAGGGGTCATTGACGCTTTGGATTGCCCTTAATGACTTAATGACTGCAGCATGCCAGTCCGTCGAGGGCAAACTGATGCTATGGGGTGTGGGGGATTTTGACAATCTCCCATCGACCAGTCTTGTCGGAGCCGACACGACGGATGTAGCCATTAACCCGCAAGGCCTTGATGGAACGGGCAATCGTGGGCCGTGAGTACTTGCAATATGCCGCCAGTTTCTCGTATGAATATTCGGGGTGCAAACTGAGGGCTTTCAATACGGCGTGTTCTGCCGTAGACAAAGCTGTGTCGGCAGCTTTTACAGTATCATTTACAGTATCATTTACAGTATCACCATCGCTCAGAAGTCTCAGCAGATCGAGTTGTGTGGCTATCACTCGGTCGGCAATAAAGTCCGTGAACTCTTCTGGGCGCGTATGCGCTGTTTCGAGCGAAAGGATATATTCGTGGCGCAGTATGGCCGGAATGATGGCGATGGTAAAACCGTTACGCAACAAAGCGAGGTTCATCAGCAGGCGTGCCACACGACCGTTGCATGGTTGCAGGTATCAGATGCCAAAAATATGCAACCAACATGGAAAAGAAAATTCTATTATTATATATATATATATAATAATAGACATCAAGATATGAGGATGGTGTCATATTTTTTGGTTGCACAATTATGCAACCTGCAACCTTCAAATAAAAATCGCTCAAAATGCTGCTGAAAATCGGCCAAAGGTTGCGAGCAAGCGAGAGAAAAGCCGAGCTAGCTCGAACTTTTCCGAGCGGAAGCAAGCTCGACGCAAAAATCGCTCGAATTGGTGTTGAATTTTGCGTCAAATCGATGCCCGAAATTTGGTAGTGTCGGAAAATTTTCGTACCTTTGCAGTGGATTTAGAACAGAGGTTCAAGGCATCGAAAACAGGGCCCGTTTCCGCTGCATGAACTGACGCTCAGGAATCCACCACAACGTGAAAGAAAGCAAAACGTGACGTGTTGAAAGTGGCCACGCAGCACGTTACAATGGCAGACGTAAAAGACCCCCTCTGACTCCCCCTAGGGGGAGAAAATAAGAGAATAAGAGAATTAAGAAAATAAGACAATAAGAAAATAAGAAAATAAGAGAATAAGCCCCCTTAATTCCCCCTAAAGGGGGCTAGGGGGCCCAACTCTAAACTCTAAAGGCTGCGAAAGCAGTCTCGACCGAAGGTCAACACTAAACTCTCAACTGACTCTACTCCGCCTGCGCCTGAGCACCCAAAGGGAGCGCAAGAATCCGACAGAACAGGGGAAGGCAAGCGTTGTGACAAATGACAGAATGACTCTTGTGGCAAACGAAAAAGAGGGGAAGAATTGCCCCTCTTTCTGTCACACTTTCAGGAAGATGCGATTGCGGTAGAGGACATAGAGGAACAGCCAGCAGACGGCAATGTACGCCACTTGGGTGAAGAAGGCTTGCGAGTTCTCGGGCATCAACTTCACCAGTCCGCCGAAGAGTTTCTCGGAGGTATAGGAGAAGCGGATGAACCTCTGAGCCAGATAGATGGTGATGGAATTCATGCCGATAACCGTGAAGAACAGGGTCCACTTCCGCCAGTTCAAGACGTCGATGATGTAATAGAAGAGGGCGAACATCAGCACGGAATAGGCGCCGACAACCAGCACGAACGAACTGGTCCACATCTTCTTGTTGATGGGGAACACCTCGTTCCAAAGCAGACCTAAAGCCAGAAGCACCAGACCTGCAAGTATCATCCAAAGAACAATCCGTAGTCCGTTGTCTTTTGTCCGTTGTCCTTTAACAAATTCGCCCGTAAACATGCCGAGCAGAGCCGTTCCGATGGCAGGAACGACGCCCAAGATGCCCTCGGGGTCGATGTTTCCGTAGTAGATCCGTCCCGGCAGAAGAATGCGGTCCACATAGCCCACAAAAGAGCCTTGGGCGCTGAAGATGTCCTCGCCTGCCCCATCGGGAGCAGGAATGAAGCCGGCCACGAGCCAATAGCCGACGAGCAGTACGGCTGTTATCCCCAATCTGGTCTTCCACCCTGTATGTATGAAGATGAGCGCAGCAAACATCCATGCCAGGCCGATTCGCCCAAGTACGCTGGCATAGCGGAGGTTCTCGAAATCGAGGTCGAGCAGTCCGTTGTAAACGACTCCCAAGAAGACGAGCATCAAGCCACGAACGATGACTTTCCTGTGGATGGCCCATTCCGAACGGCCGTTCTGGCGCTGCTTTGCCAAGGAGAAGGGGAAGGAGATGCCTGCGATGAAGAGGAACAGCGGGAAGATGGTGTCGTGGTGGCGAAGTCCGTGCCATTCCACATGTTCCATCTGCTCGGCTATTGCCTGAGTAAACGGGCATGGGAACCATTCGGCAAGCGCTATGAGCAGGGCTGCTCCGCCCATAATAAACAACATGTCGAAGCCTCGAAGGGCATCAATCGACATCAGTCGGTCTGTTTTGGCGTTTTTCATCTTGATCTGGGGTTTTTATTGATTATGAATTGCGTTTCGGGTGAGGCTGTTAGTACCTGAACGAACTTCCGCCGGCAAACTCTCGAAGCAGACTGGATGGCGGAACCTGGTCGCCAGGAATGCCTCGGAAATAGGCCATGAACTTGCGCAGACGACTCGCCTCGGCATACTCGATGGCACGTTCGGGCACTTGCTCCAAGATGGGCACAACCTGCTCGCGAATCACGCCCAACTCGTAGAGCAGGGCGCTGTTGAACGTCGCATCGGCAAGCTTCTGGAAGGGGAATATCCATTTCTCCTCGCCGGAACTGACACTTGGAGCGCGTCGGATGGTCTCCACCGCAGAATAACCGCGATGCTTGTAGTCGCGAAGGATGCGGCGAAGCAGGCGGATGTCGGCTGTGGGAATGTGGTTGTGGTCGTCGAGCTGAATGGTCGTGAGGGTGGAAACGTAGATGCGGAACTTCTTCTCCTCGGGTATCTGTTGCGTCAGGATCGGATTGAGGGCGTGATTGCCTTCAAGGATGATGACGTCTTCAGGACCTATCTTCAACTTCCTTCCCTCGAAAACGCGCTTGCCGGAAGGGAAGTCGTAGCGCGGCAACTCTATCTCCTCGCCATTCAGGAGCTGGTTCATCTGCTTGTTGAAGAACGTCGTATCGACCGCTCCGATACATTCAAAGTCGTATTCGCCATTGGCATCCTTGGGGGTATCGACGCGATTGACGAAATAGTCGTCCGTACTGATGGTATGGGGACGCAAGCCGCAAGCCATCACGAGAATGGCCAAGCGCTTTGCCGTAGTCGTCTTGCCGCTACTGCTGGGACCGGCAAGCAGGACGATGCGAGCGCCCTTTTCCGCTATCTCGTCGGCAATGTCGCTCAGTTTCTTCGACTGCAAAGCCTCGCTCACGTTAATAAGGTCCGTAGCGTAACCCTCCTGGACGGCGTAATTGAGTTCGCCCACCGTCCTGACTCCCAGTATCTCCTGCCATCTGTGGTGCTCGAGAATAACGTCGAACATCTTCTTGTGCTGCTCCATTATCTCTTCCAATTTGGAAGGGTCATTTTGCGAAGGAGCGCGAAGAAGCATGCCGTCGTAGAACTTGATGAGGTCGAACAGATGGATCTGGCTGGTGCGTGTAAGCAGACAACTGTAGAAATAGTCGACGGTGTTGCCCAACTTATAATAATATGTATAGAGGTCATCCTGGCTTTCCAGCAACTGAACCTTGCTCTTCATGCCCCGTTTCTCGAACATCTCGATGGCCTCTTCTATAGGGCATTGGATGCGATGGATGGGCATATCGGCATCGATAATCTCCTGCATGCGACGCTTGATGCAACGAATGTCCTCGTCTTCGACAGGACGGTCCATGCGAAGCTGACAATAATAGCCTCGGCAAACAGAACCGCCAATGAGCAGTTGAGCTCCCGGATAGGTGTCCTCGACTGCTTTCGCAAGGATGAAGAAGAGCGTTCGCGTATAGGTTCGCATTCCGCTTGGGGAGGAAAGCGACAGGAACTCCACATCCTTGTTGTTGTAGAAGCGATAGTTCATGCCCTGCACCTTGTTGTTGACGCGAGCAGCCACAGGACCGTAATCCATGTGGAAACCCGCTAATGTGAAGGCATCATAGAGATTGCTGCCAAAAGGGACACTTATTTTCTTCCCATTGTTGCGACAGCGTATTCTTAGTTCACTCATCTTCATTATTTCATTTTCTCATTTTCTCATTTTTTCAACTTCTCCATCATTTCCTTCATGCCCTCGCTGGCACCTTTCATGATGTGATGCACTTCCTCGTCGCTATTCCAAGCAACGGGCTTGGGGTCGATAAGGTAAATGGGTGTGCCAGGACGGACACAACGCGTCAGTCCCGCAGCAGGATAGACGTTCAGGCTGGTGCCAATGACTATGAGCATGTCGGCTTTCGCACATTCCTCGACCGCTCTATCTATTTCAGGTACAGCCTCGCCAAACCAGACGATAAAGGGACGAAGCTGACTTCCGTCGTCGGCAAGGTCGCCCATCTTCACTTCAAGATGTTCCGCATCGAGCGTCTTGATATAGCGAGGGTCATTGGGCGACCAGCTGCTCGTCACCTTCATCAGTTCGCCATGAAGATGAATAACATAGCTGCTGCCTGCCCGTTCGTGCAAATCATCAACATTTTGCGTCACGACAGTCACGGCATGCTGGTCCTCGAGTTTTGCCACAAGCTCATGTCCAAGACAAGGTTTCACCTCGAGCAATTGCTTGCGGCGGATATTATAGAACTCCGTGACGAGTTCAGGATTGCGCGCCCAACCCTCCGGAGTCGCAACATCTTCCACATTGTACTGATCCCATAAACCACCATTGTCGCGAAACGTGCTGATGCCACTTTCTGCACTCATGCCCGCTCCTGTCAAGACTACAACTCTCATATTTTCCACCATTTTACGTTAAAGATATGCAAATATAGCAAAAAAAACGAAGCGAATGCTTAAAGAGTGGAGAAAATGTTTTAATTTTGCTGCGCATTTTAAATAATTACGTTTTATATATGGACAAAATCAGTTATGCTTTGGGGCTCGGAATAGGCCAACAGATAAAAAGCATGAACATAGAGAACTTCAGCATTGAAGACTTTGCGAAGAGCATCACAGACGTGATGGAAGGCAAGGAAACCGCTTTCTCCAGTCGCGAAGCACAAATCATGCTGCAAGAGTATTTCACAAAGAAGCAGAAGGAAGAAGCTCAGGCACATATTGCTGAAGGCAAAGCTTACCTCGACGCAAATGCAAAGAGGGAAGGCGTGACCGTCACGAAGAGCGGCCTGCAGTATGAAATCCTGCAGGAAGGAACAGGCAAGAGCCCAAAGGCTACCGATACCGTTCGCTGCCATTACGAAGGTCGTTTGCTCGACGGAACTGTTTTCGACAGCAGTTACAAGCGTGGCGAACCTGCCGATTTCGGACTGAATCAGGTCATTACAGGCTGGACCGAAGGCGTGCAACTCATGAAGGAAGGTGCAAAGTTCCGCTTCACCATCCCCTATCTTCTGGCTTATGGAGAACAGGGAGCTGGAGCAAGCATACCGCCTTTCAGCACACTCATCTTCGACGTAGAACTCATCAAAGTATTGTAAACAACACATAAACTCATAAACTCATAAACACAATTAACATGAAAAAGTTTTCAATTCTGGCAGCCGTCGCTTTGGCTGCTATTCTGTGGAGCTGTGGAAATGGTGCTCCCAAAGCTAACCTGAAAGATGATGTTGACACACTGACTTATGCAGTCGGCGTAGCTCAAACTCGTGGTCTGAAAGAGTACATGACTCAGCGAATGAACGTCGACACCACCTATATGGACGAGTTCTTCAAGGGTCTGAAAGAAGGCGCTAATGCTGGCGACAACAAGAAGAAAGCTGCCTACTATGCTGGTATTCAAATGGGTCAGCAGATTGCACAACAGTGGATTCCCGGTCTCAGCTACGAAATCTTCGGCGACGACAGCACTCGTACGGTCAGCCTTCAGAACCTCCTGGCAGGCTTCATTTCTGGTGCTAACGGCAAGGACTGCAAGATGACTGTTGACGAAGCAGAGCAGACAATGCAGACCATGATGCAGACCGTCAAGGCTAGAGTGATGGCTGAAAAGTATGGCGACTGGAAGAAAGAGAACGAAGAATACATGGATAGCATTGCCAAGAAGGAAGGCATCAAGGAACTGGGCGACGGCGTTTACTACGAAGTCATCACAGAAGGCAAGGGCGCCGTTCCTGCTGACACCAATAGAGTTAGCGTGAACTACGAAGGCAAGCTCCTCAACGACACTATCTTCGACAGCAGCTACGAGCGTAACGAACCCGCAAAGTTCCGTTGCAATCAGGTTATCCCAGGTTGGACAAAGGCTCTGACAAACATGCCCGTCGGCTCTACTTGGATGGTTTACATCCCTCAGGAGCAGGCATATGGAGAGCGTGAAGCCGGCAAGATTCTGCCTTATTCTTGCCTCACCTTCAAGATTGAACTTCTTGGCATCGAGTAATAAGACAGAAACATGAAGAAGTTTATTCTGTTTGCGCTCTGTGCCTGCATTTCCTTAGGCGCAGGGGCAGCCAAGAAGACTGCCAAGAAAAACAAATCCAAGCAACCTGTCGAGGTGGTCGATACGGTTAGTGTCGACACCTTCAGCTACTTCTTTGGTCGCGCCAATTCCAACGGATTGAAGGGCTATCTGGCTCAACGCATGGGTATCGACACGACCTATATTGCCGACTTCCTGAAGGGCTTTGAGCAAATGACTCTCTCCGAAGCCGACAAGAAGGAGAAGGCTCGTCTGGCTGGCATCGAGATTCGTCAGCAAGTAGAGCAGCAGGTCTATCCTGGTGCTTCGAAGCAAGTGAACGACAGTACCGACATCCTGAACAAGGCTCTCTTCCTGAAAGGTTTCCGCGATGGCTTCTCTGGCGAGAATGCCACCGTTTCGATGGACAGCACTCAGAAACTCGTCAAGAAGCAGATGGAGTACTACCACAAGGTAAACATGGAGAAGAAATATGGCGCGAACCGTATTGCCGGCGAAGAGTTCCTCAAGGCTAACGCCAAGAAAGACAGCGTGAAAGTCACTCCAAGCGGTCTTCAATACAAGATTCTGACTCAAGGCACTGGCGAGATTCCCACGAAGGAAGCCAAGGTGAAAGTCAATTACGAAGGTCACCTCATCGACGGAACTGAATTCGACAGCTCGTATAAGAGGAACAAACCCGTCACTTTCCCTGTCGCTCAGGTTATTGCCGGATGGACAGAAGCCCTCTGCATGATGCCTGTTGGCAGCAAGTGGATGCTTTATGTACCACAGGAATTGGCATATAAAGACAAGGAACAGAGCAAGATTCCTCCCTTCTCTTGCCTCATCTTTACCGTTGAGCTCCTGGAGATTGAAAAGGAACCTGCAAAGTAAAGGAACGCCTGGTTGGTAAACTTAACGTGTTAAGTCGGGCAATTTAACGTGTTAAGTTTGCCAACTTCACAGGCGTAATTTGCCAACGACCCTGCAGTCGTTTTGAAACAACACTTCACAAGATTCACAATAACTAAAACTAACAATATGAGAAAGTCACTTTTCCTTGCGGTTCTGCTCCTTTCGAGTTTAGCCGCCAACGCGCAAAAGAAAGTCAGCGCAACGAGTCCTGATGGACAGACAAAAGTAACTGTAACCCTCTCCGACCGCATCTACTACGACGTAGAAAGCCATGGCGAACAGCTGTTCAAGCAGAACCACATCGGCATGACTCTCAGCGACCGTACCCTCGGCGAAAAGCCCGTCCTCAAGAGCAACAAGGTTACAAAGGTCAGCGAGACCATCACGCCTATCCATCCCCTCAAGTTCAACAAGGTCGAGAACAACTATACTTTGCTCACGCTTACCTTTGGCGGGAACTACAAGGTTGAGTGGCGTGTCTATAACGATGGCGTGGCCTATCGCTTCATCACAGCCCTGAAGGGTGACATCGAAGTGATGAGCGAGGACGGAACCTGGCAGCTCGCCACTCCCGCAAAACTTGTCCTGCAGCAACCTAACGGCTTCAAGACAAGCTGCGAAGAGAACTACTCCGTCGTAGAAAGCAATGCCTGGAAGGCCGACGACAAGATGAGCGAACTGCCCATCCTCATCATGGGCGACAAGCAGAAAGTCCTCATCTCCGAGTTCGACCTGTTCGACTATGCAGGCGTCTTCCTCAAATCCGTCGGCGAAGGCACCAATGCTTTCTCTATCATCCAGCCAAAATGCCCGCTCGAATACGAGGACCGAGGCGACCGCAGCCATAACATCCTCAAAGAAGCCGACTATATTGCCAAGACAAAGGGCACTCGCACTTTCCCCTGGCGCTATATGCTCATCACGCAGAACGACGGACAACTCGTGGAGAGCACTATGCCAGTCCGTCTCGCTCCTGCAAATGCCATCGGAAACACCGATTGGGTTAAGGTCGGACAGACTTGTTGGGACTGGCTCAACGGCATTCCCTTCGGACCTGATGTAACATTCAAGTCCGGCATCAACCTCGACACATACAAGTACTTCATTGATTTCGCAGCTCGCAACGGCGTGGGGTACATCCTCATAGACGAGGGTTGGGCAAAAAACACACGCAATCCTTTCGAGACAAATCCCGAGGTGCATCTGCCCGAAATCATCGCATACGGCAAGAGCAAAGGCGTAGGCGTCATATTATGGCTGCCGTGGCTCACAGTCGAACACCACATGGATCTCTTCGAGAAGTTTGAGGAGTGGGGCATCAAGGGCACAAAAATCGACTTCATGGACCGTCAAGATCAATGGATGGTAAACTTCTATGAGCGTGTTGCTCAGGAAGC
>JAGCXU010000050.1 GCA_017961145.1 Bacteroidaceae bacterium
CCTTTACCTTCTGCTTGAATGACGAGCGACTCTATCTGCTCGACGTTGTACTGGCAGTCTGCAACCTTCACCGAAGGAATGGCCGACGCCACTTTGACAAATCCGTGATTCACTGTATTTAAAGATTTAGTATTTGCATCGCAAAGTTACGAAATATAATTGAAAGTGAAAAGGGAAAGTGAAAAATAATTGCAAAAGGGAGAAAAAGTATGCAGCAGCCTCTCCACGACATTATGACGGGGCAGGGGAACTGCTGCAATATGGTGTTGATAAACGTACCATGCCAAGTTCACAAACGTAACACTATACGTTTGCCAACGTAACACTATACGATTGCCAACGTCGCACGTTAACTTTCCTGCAAACCTACAGCTTAGTTTTCTTTATGTCGAAGAGATAGGAAACCTTAGCAATGATAGTGCTGTTGGCGCTTCGGGCAAAGGGGTCTTTCTTCGAGTTCTTGAACATATCGCTCAAAGCATAGAAGTAGCGGCCTTCGACGATGAAGTGATGCCCCTTCTTTGTGCTGATGTCCATTCCAAGACCGCCGGTAATGCCGTACTCAAACTTCTTTTGCACATCCAGTTCATGCTGATTCTTGAGTCCATTTAGCTGAATCGGAACGTAGCCAGAGCCATTGCCCGTCGTCTTCACCGTTTCTCCGATACAGAAGCCCAGTTGAGGACCGACTACGAGGAAGCCTTTCACGCCTCCCCTCTCACGGCCAAAGCCAAGATTGGCCAGCAAAGGGACTTGGACATAGTGAATCGTGCGCTGGTAAAGATTGTCGCCAGTATCAGTGTTTTCCTTCCAACCTGCTTGCGAATAGTTCACCTCTCCCTGAATGGCACAAAGCATTTTGAAGTACTTCTCGCAGGTATATCGAGCCGTAAAGCCCATCACCATACCAGGCTTGAAACTTTGCTTAATGGAAGGTTTGAACATCACTTTGTTCATGACAAAGCCGCCATTCACGCCCACAGCAAGGTCTGTGCGAGGTTCACCAACCTGAGCTATTGCTAAATGAAAAATGCTAAATGCTAAATGAAAAATGAGGAGGAGGCGTTTCATCGGATTAGCTCAATCTTGTTGTCAGGGGTGAAATGGATGAACTGGACGAAATTGTTGGAGAAGCTCAAGCCGGAAGCGCTGCGCTCGAAGCGGAACCAATTCTGATAAGGCTCCTGCCGGATGCTGCCCTGCATTTGCTCGAAGGTATCGCCAAGCTTGCCGAGGCCGCCAAGGAAGTAGCATCCCAAGTCGTAACCCAAAGCCGCATATCGAGGACTTTCCTTAATGATGTAAGCGCGGAAGTTCTTTGCATAAGTGCGTTCAAAGCGCTTAACCCTATTGTCCAAATCATTATAATAATAAGGACTGATGAGATAAGTGTCGAAAGCAAAGAAATCATCGAGCAATCCGTCAAGCCCATCTTGCCATTCTGCAAAGCCCAGCAACGAGAGGCGATACTGAGAATGCTTCTGGCGGAACTCCTTGAGGTGCGACAAAAGAGTGTTGAGGGAAGCAATACTGCTGTTGTCGAGAACAATCACATTGTCGCGGAACTGATTGAAAGCTGACTCGTAAGCAAAATCATCGCCTTCCAGTTCAAACGTTCTGGGCGTACTCGATCGTTGAGCTAAAACGGCAGAAAGCGTCTCTGTAAGAACCTTTCCCTTGTTGTCGGAATTGCCGCTATGAACAACGACATAGTTCTTGTCAGGATAGTAGCTCATCAACTTCTTCACGGCAGCTTCATAGTGAATCGAGTTGGGAGCTGTCGCGTTATAAACAAGCGGATAGTCCTGCAGAACCTGTCCACTATAGAAAGGCAAGACAAGACGAATGCCCCGTTCCTTGCAAGCTTCTGCAACAGGCTGTATTTGTGTGGCAGAAGCTGGGCCGAACAGAACATCCAGTTCACCAAGCTGGGGAAGCAAAGCCTCAACCTGAGCCGTCGTAGAGCCACAATCCCAAGCATGGATGTCAAGATTTACACCACTCTTGCGAACACTGTCTGCAGCCATCAGCAAGCCTCGATAGAACTCCACCATCTTCTTGTCGCTGAGAGGAAGCATAACGCCCACCTTCAGGTCGGAGATGACAGTTCGAATCACCCGCAAAGGCTTCTCCGGAACTTCACTGACAGGCACAAAATCCATCTGCTGGGGCTTCTTCGGAATAATCAGCAAAGTGCCCTTCTTCAACTTATTACTCTTGACATCAGGATTCGCAGCCTGAAGCTCCATAATGGAAACACCATAACTGGAAGCAACACTTTCCCAAGTCTCGCCCTTAACAACGGAATGCATGTTGTCGAGCGTCGAAAGTATGCCCTGACCGAATAAAACCATCGGACAAAGACAATAAAAGAGTATCAAAATACGTTTCATCTATGCAAAGGTAACACTTTTTATTACCCTTTCAACTATTTTAAGACAGAAAATACATCGATTATCGTGCTTTTTTCCTAATTTTGCAGAAATTATGTATCAGATGAAGCGTATTTTATTCATATTCCTCACTCTTTTGCCTCTTCTTGCATGGGCACAAACACCTACAGTTGACCCCGTTGGCACATACAGCATGATTGATGAAGAAGGCGAAGAGGTAACAGGCGACGTGAACGCACAGACACTTAGCATGCCCTTCCACGTTTCGTTCACTGCCAACCCAACCATTCCCGAAGGCTACAAAAGTCAGGTTTGGTACGAATGGACGATGTGGAAATCGAACGAACCTGAGAATATCATTGTTCGCCGTAACGACGAAACCTTCGAATACGACATCAACGAAAGTGGCAACTATGTCGTCCAACTCAAAGCCATCTTCTACGGAGAAGAAGGTGTCGAGAACTATGAGTTCCCCCAGGAAGGAGAAGATGCCAAGTACATCACCTTCACCTTGAGCGAAAGCAAACTGGAATTCCCCAATGCCATTTCTCCCGGTTGCAGTCCAGGTCAAAACGACGAACTCAAACCCAAAGACGGGTACAAAGGTATTGTCGATTTTCATGCAGTCGTCTTCAATCGCTGGGGAAAGAAACTCTATTCGTGGGATGATGTGCACGGTTCTTGGGATGGGAAGTTTAACGGAAAGGTTGTGAAGGACGGCGTTTATTTCCTTCATGTCTCGGCTAAAGGAAGCGACGGCATAAACTACAGCATCAAGAAAGCTATCAACGTCATTACAGGTTACAACAATGCCGAGAGCGAGGGCGGTAGCACAGACGAATGAACAGAAGATATGCGTGGAAGGAGCTCGCGTTCACAACCTCAAGAATGTGGATGTCGAGTTGCCACGCAACAGCCTTACTGTCTTTACTGGCTTAAGTGGCAGTGGAAAGTCGTCGCTGGCTTTCGACACCATTTATGCAGAAGGTCAGCGTCGCTATATCGAAACGTTTAGCGCTTATGCCCGCAACTTCTTGGGCAACATGGAACGACCTGATGTCGATAAGATAACGGGCCTCAGTCCTGTCATCAGTATCGAGCAGAAGACAACCAACAAGAATCCGCGAAGCACAGTCGGCACTACAACTGAGATTTACGACTTCCTCCGATTACTTTATGCAAGGACAGCCGAAGCTTATTCGTACGTTAGTGGCGAAAAGATGGTTCGCTATACGGAAGAACAGATTATCGATTTGCTCCTGAATGAATACCTCGGCAAACGAATCATCTTGCTTGCTCCCCTCGTCAAGAACCGCAAAGGACACTACAAAGAACTCTTCGAAACCATTCGCCGCAAAGGTTATCTCTATGCACGAATAGATGGAGAGATGCAGGAACTCTTGCCTGGCATGAAGCTCGACCGCTATCGCAATCACAGCATAGAGGTTGTCATCGACCGACTTCAAGTTCAGGATAAGGACGACAAACGACTTGTTCAGAGTGTCGCAATTGCCATGAAGCAAGGCGAAGGAGAGATGCTCGTCTGCGATATGGACACGAATGAAGTCCGCCATTACAGCAAACATCTGATGTGTCCCACTAGTGGCATCTCCTATCACGACCCTGCTCCTCACGACTTCTCGTTCAATAGTCCTGGTGGTGCTTGCCCTCGTTGCAAAGGATTGGGTTTCGTACACATTATTGACAAAGGTAAGGTTATTCCCGACCCAGCTCTTTCGCTTCGAGAAGGAGGCTTCGCTCCTCTTGGTAAAGCTAAGCAGGCTATGATATTCTGGCAAGTGGAAGCTGTGCTCGAAGAGTATGGTTGTACGATTGACACGCCACTTGGCGAGGTTCCCGACGAAGCGATTGACGAGATTCTGGAAGGCAGTCCTGAGCGACTTCGAATTCCTGCTGATAGAGCAAAGACCACGAACGATGTCTATACGGAGTTCAATGGTTTGGTCAAATACATTGAGCAAATGAAGGATGCGGACGTCGGAGCTGCCGCTCAGAAGTGGGCCGAGCAGTTCAATGGTGTTTGTGAATGTCCTGAATGCAAAGGCCAAAGACTGAGAAAAGAGTCACTCCATTTCCTTCTCGACGGCAAGAACATTGCCGAAGTCTCTGCCCTCGAACTCAGTCAACTCTATGAATGGCTGGAAAGTTTGGACAGCAGGATTAGCGAAAGACAACGCGCCATCGCGGCTGAAATCATTAAGGAGATAAAGACACGACTCAGGTTCTTGCTCGATGTGGGACTTGACTACCTGTCCCTTTCGCGTCCTTCGATGAGTCTTTCGGGTGGTGAAAGCCAGCGAATTCGCCTTGCAACCCAGATTGGAAGCCAGCTTGTGGGCGTTCTTTACATTCTCGACGAGCCCAGCATCGGCCTTCATCAACGCGACAATATCAAGCTCATCCATTCCCTTCAAGCACTTCGAGATGCAGGCAACACAGTTCTAGTTGTGGAGCATGACCGAGAGATGATGGAAAATGCCGACTACATCGTCGATATCGGTCCCCTTGCAGGTCGTCGAGGGGGAGAAGTTGTCTTTCAGGGGACATACAAGGAAATGCTCAAAAAAGACACGCTGACGAGCAAATACCTGAAGAATGAACTGACGATTGACCCACCTTCCGAATACCGAAAAGGCAATGGTCTTTCGCTGACCATCAAAGGTGCGAGCGGCCACAACCTGAAGAATATCGATGTCGAAATCCCGCTTGGAAAGTTGATTTGTATAACTGGCGTGAGCGGAAGCGGCAAGAGTTCGCTCATCAGCGAAACGCTTTACCCCATTCTGAGCAAGCATTTCTACCGTTCTTTGACTGAGCCTTTACCCTACGAATCCATCGAAGGATTGGAAAATATCGACAAAGTGATTGATGTTGACCAAAGCCCTCTTGGGCGCACACCTCGCTCAAATCCAGCAACTTACACAGATGTCTTTACGGACATTCGCAAGCTCTTCGTGGAACTTCCTGAGGCTCGCATCCGAGGTTACAAGCCTGGCAGGTTCTCCTTCAACGTGAAAGGTGGCAGATGCGAAACTTGTGGCGGCAACGGTTATCGCACTATCGAAATGAACTTCCTTCCGAATGTTTTCGTTCCTTGCGAGGAATGTCGAGGGAAGCGATACAACAGAGAGACGCTCGAGGTTCGCTTCAGGGGCAAAAGTATCGCTGATGTGCTGGATATGACCATCAATCAGGCAGTCGAGTTCTTTGTTAATCAGCCCACTATTCTCAATAAAATCAAGGTCTTGCAGGAAGTCGGATTGGGTTACATTAAACTCGGCCAGCCCAGCAACACCCTTTCTGGAGGCGAAAGCCAACGTGTCAAACTGGCTGCCGAGCTTGCCCGAAAAGATACTGGCCGAACACTCTATATCCTCGACGAACCTACGACGGGACTTCATTTCGAAGACATTCGCGTCCTTCTTGGTGTGCTTGGAAAACTTGTTGACAAAGGCAACACGATTATTGTGATTGAGCACAATCCCGACATTATCCGCTCTTCCGACTGGATTATCGAGATGGGACCTGGTGGAGGACGCAATGGCGGCAAGATACTTTATTGTGGAACTCCGAAAGAATCGTTGTTGGAATGAAACGCTATACCTTATTTATATTAGCATTTTTGGCTTTCGCGTCAGTAAGGGCACAGAATCAAGACTTGGAGCGTTTGCTTCAAAAACAAAGGAGCAACCCTGCAATAAAATATGAGAATTTGTTGGAAACTGGTCCTATAGTCGAGAATGTGAAAGTGGCAGAGACTTTTGACTTCGGCGATTCGCTCTATCTTGTCCGTCACTTTGTCGAGGAATACAAGCAGATAAAGGGTTTCAAGAAACTGAAGCCAAGCAAGGTCCTCGACATTACAGGCAATTTCTTCATGAAAATGGCCCTGAACAAAGCCATCGCCATCCGACTTTGGGAAGACGAAAACGGCTACAAAGATGCGGTCATCGAATTTGACGGATGCATCTACATTCTCATCCATCTTGGCGGGTTCTTCAAGGAGGAGGAAATCGCTAAATACATCGGGATTTCCGACGCTCACTAACCTTCAGTCAAACGTATAGTGCCACGATGGCAAACGTATAGTGTGACGATTGCAATCGTATAGTGTGACGTTGGCAATCGTATAGTGTGACGTTGGCAAACGTATAGTGTGACGTTGGCAATCGTCACTGGGGTCGTTCGGAGTTTTTCCATACCTAAATGAAAGAAAAACGAGTTTTTCTTTTGTTATTAGGTTAGTTCTTCGTATTTTTGCAAAAAGATTAGTTTGGCACAGCATTTGTAGAACAAAGACGGACAAGCATAATAAGAATATGACTACAAACTTTTCACCAGATACGTTCAACATATTGAACTTCAGCAAGGAAGAGGCCAGCAGACTGCATTGTGGCAGCGTTTCGCCCCTGCATTTGCTGCTTGGAATCATCCGACATACTGACAACAAAGCCAGTCAGTTGTTGGCATATTACCTGCCAGATGGGGTGTCTCAGCTCAAGAGTCAGCTCGAAATGACAGCCCGTCAGCATCAGGTGCTCATCTCTCCCACGCCAGCCGACATGAATTTCGACACGCAGGCAAACCGCATCATGCGCCTTTGCAAGCTCGAAGCAAGCCTGATGAAGTCGGAAACTATCGAGCCGATTCATGTCCTGCTTGCCATTCTGAAGGCGAATGACAACGAAGCAAGCGACATCTTGCAAAAGTTGGATATTACTTATGAGAAGGTCAACCGTCAACAGACTACTGACAACAGTCAATGGTCGGGCGATGGAATGGACGATGATGACGAGGATATGGAGCCCGTTTCGGCTGGTTTGGAAGGCAACGTGATATCCCTTCGTCAGCAAAAGAAGCAGGAAAGCAAGACGCCGGCACTCGACAACTTCGGTACCGACCTGACCTATATGGCGTTAAACGACTTGCTCGATCCAGTTGTAGGGCGTGAGAAGGAGATTGAGCGCGTGGCTCAAATCCTGAACCGTCGCAAGAAA
>JAGCXU010000051.1 GCA_017961145.1 Bacteroidaceae bacterium
CTTGTCTACTTATCCTCATGCTATTAAGGTTTATCAGTTAGTTGAAGAAGGTGGTACTTCTCTTACCGAATCTGACTTGACTTTGACTAATGCTCCTGTTGCTCTCAACTTTGACCTTTACAACAATGCAGAACCTCAAACAATCAGCTTTACTACTTCTAGCACAGGAGCTGTGACGGTTAGTGAGAGTGAATATGTTACAACAAGTGTTAATGGGAGCACAATAACAGTTACTCCTATTAAGGTAACACCTTCTGCACAGACCATTACTGTTAGCCAAGCAGCTGATGATACATATAAAGCAGGCTCAGCCACATTTACAGTATCTGTTGCAAACAATACTCCTCAATACAATGTTACTTATAAAGCCAATGGTGGAACAGGGAGTGACGTTGTAGAGACATACTATCAAGGCTACAATGTTCCTGTGGCAGCCAATACATTTACAAGATTTGGTTACATATTTAGTAAGTGGAATACTTCTGCAGATGGTACAGGCACAGACTATTTGCCAGAGGCAACTATCACAAACATTAGTGCCAACATTGACCTATATGCTCAATGGGAAGAAAGCAGCGAAATAATTTATGACTTTACAAAGATAGACGGGTTTAGTGGTTGGAATACAGCCTACCAAAAACATGTAGTTAATTATGATGATGCAACAGTTACCTTTATTTCTGCTGATAGACAACCTAATTCAGCAATTTCTGACCAACCTGTAACCAAAGGTGGTGATGTTTCTTTGGTGTTAACTGATGGCTCAACAATTAACTCTGCTACTTTTGTTTGTACTCAATGGGGTGACAAAACGCAAACCATAACCATGTGGTATAGTACTGATGGCGGGAAAACATATACCTCAACAGGTGTTACTTCCACTAATTTCACTATAACGGCAAGTAATCTTCCAGAAGGCACAAATGCCGTGAAGATTACATTTAGCAGCACAAGTAATCAAGTTGGCATAACTTATGCATCAATTGTAAAGAATGTGGACAATCGTGAAGAAGCAGAAATAGCATTCTCTGTTGAAACATTGACCTTTACAGAAGGCAACGAATATACTGCTCCAACATTCAGCAATCCAAATAATGTGGAAGTCACATTCGCAACAACTAACGAAAGTGTAGCTTCTTGGAATAATGGTCTTGTACTTGGAGGTGAAACAGGCACAGCTACGATTACTGCCACTTTCGAAGGCAACAATGATTATAAGCCTGCAACTGCGACACTTGTGGTTACTGTTGAGAAAGACTTCGGCTTTGTAGATGTTGTCATCGGCTCAGGTGTTTATCAAAAGATAACTTCTCTTTCTGACCTCGAAGCAGGCAAACGCTATTTGGTCGTTTACGAATATGAGGAAAATGGTTCATTTATGGGTCAGGTAATGAATGGCGTGGACAATGCTAATATGTATGCTCATATTAAAACAACAGGTATTTCAGATAATAAGATTGACAACACCGCACTTGCTGCAACTCCTATTGTCCTCCAGGATGCAGGTGAAGGCAGTTGGTTCTTAGTAGAGAACGACAAATGCCTCTACGTTAATGCAGATGGCAACTACTTACAAAGTACAGATAATCCATCAGCAAGTGGAACGAAATGGACAATCTCTTATGTGGAAGGTGTCTTGAAGATAAACAACAATTATCTTCCAAATCGTTATATAATGTATAACAAGCAAGCTCCTCGATTTGCATGCTACACCAATACACAACAAAACGTTACACTTTATAAGGAGTTGCCGAATGTTGTTCTTGAATATGAATCTGTTTCCGTTAGTGATCTTAAGTACAGCACTTATGCAAGCGACAATGCTCTTGACTTTACTGGTTCCAGCATTAAGGCGTTCTATCCAACCGTTGATGGTTCGACTTTGATCTTCCATGAAATCATGAAGGTTCCTGCTGGTACTGGTGTGCTGCTTTATAGTGCAAATGGTGCAGTTACGGAAGACATCCTTGTTTGCACAGGTGAAACAGATGTCGTAGAGAATAATGTCTTCGTTCGTGGCACAGGCGCTAGTGTGTCTTACAACGAGACAACCCAAGACTACATTTACGTTCTCTCTAAGCCACAAGGCGATAATCTTGGCTTCTACAAGGCTAACAATAATAAGGTAGCTGCGAATCGTGCATACATTCAAGTTCCTGCAGAACTTTCTGGCGCGAAGTCATTCACTATCAACCTTGAAGACGATCCGACAGGCATTGTTGACCTTAACGCTAACCTTAACCTTAATGAAGGCATTTACAACCTTTCGGGTCAGCGATTGAGCAAGATGCAGAAGGGAATCAACATCGTGAACGGTAAAAAGATAATGGTAAAATAAGAAATGTATAAAATAATAAGAAGGGACTGCGTATGCAGTTCGATATAAAACGGTACGCATCCTTTTCTTATTTTCTAATTCTCTTAATATCTAAATTTCAGATTATGAAAAAAACATATATCACACCAGAGGCCCTTCAGGTCAGCCTCGCTATGAGTCTTCCTCTTGCAGGCTCTCCACTCAATGTCACTACAGATGGTGACACAGCTGGCCTGAACGACGATTATGCCGATGAGGGCACAGATGCCCTTGTAAAGGAAGGCTTCACAAGCATCTGGGACGAAGAATGGTAAAAAAGCCTCACCTCCGTTAGTGGAGAAGGTAGAGAATAGTTCAGCCCGCTTGGCAGTTTGTCAGGCGGGCTGATTTGCTTTCAGCGACTCTTTCAGCATCTCTCTGGTCCGTTCGATGAGGGCGAAGACTTCTTCTTTCTTTTCGGCACGAAGCATGGCGATGCGGGTCTCGCGATAGTTGGGGATGCCCTTGAAGAGGGGTGTGGCAGCAAGATGACGGCGGACATGACGGATGCCGCAAAGCTCAAGATTCTCTAAATTTCCCTTAAGGGGAGACTTGTTTGATAGGGTTTGGATGCTTATCTCCACTTGCCTTTTGAGGATATCGACCTTCTCGTCGAGCGAGAGTGGCTGGTCGGGATGGGCAATCTCATGAAATATCCAAGGCCGGCCAAAGGTGGCTCTGCCTATCATCACTGCATCGACTCCGTAGCGCTCGAACGCCTGCCGAGCCTCTTCGGCTGAGGTGATGTCGCCATTTCCAATGATAGGGATGGTCATGCGCGGATTGGCTTTGACGAGTCCGATGTTCGTCCAGTCGGCTTCTCCTGTGTACATCTGTGCTCTTGTCCTGCCATGAATGGTCAACGCCTTGATGCCGCAGTCCTGCAGTCGCTCGGCAAGATCGACGATGAAGGGCGTTCCGTCGGGCAAGATGAGGTGCTTCTCGTCCCAAGCGAGGCGGGTCTTGACGGTGACGGGTGTGTCGGGAACAGCTTCCACGACAGCCTTCGTGATGTCCAGCATGCCTGGAACATTCTGCAGCATGCCTGCTCCTGCGCCTTTGCCGGCAACTTTCTTGACGGGACAACCGAAGTTGATGTCGAGGACATCGGGATGTGCTTGGTCTACGACGATGCGTGCTGCCTCGCGCATTGCCTCGACGTCTTTGCCGTAAATCTGTATGGCGACAGGTCGTTCTTCAGGGCAGATTTGCAGTTTCAGCAGGCTCTTGTTGACCATTCGGACAAGTGCGTCGCTCGACACGAACTCCGACCAGACCATCGCTGCTCCCATTTGTCGGCATAGCAAACGAAAACCGATGTCGGTGACATCCTCCATCGGTGCCAACAAAACAGGGCGATTGCCAAGGTCGATATTGCCTATCTTCATAGGTTTGTTTCAGGAGTTTTGTCCTTTTACCTTGAATGCCAAAGCGTACATCTTCATCTGTTTGAGCATGGCTCCCAGTCCGTTGCTGCGAGTGGGGGAGAGGTGTTCGCGAAGACCGATGCGTTCGATGAAATAGAGGTCGGCATCGAGTATCTCCTGAGGCGTGTGATCCGAAAGGACTCGAACCAGCAGAGCGACGATTCCCTTCACGATGAGTGCGTCGCTTTCTGCGCGAAAATGCACCATTCCATCGATTAAATCGGCTTGCAACCATACCCGACTCTGGCAACCATCGATGAGATTTTGCTCCGTCTTGTATTGTTCGTCGAGAGGTTCTTGCTCGCTGCCCATGTCGATAAGCAGCTGGTAGCGGTCCATCCAATCGTCGAAGTCGCTGAACTCGGCGATGATTTCGTCTTGTATCTCGTTAATGCTCATTGTAAATCAACTGTGTTAGGGTTTGTCCGACGGCTTCGAGGACGTTGGTGTCGATGTTGTCGGGAGTGTCTTTCAGCGTGTGCCAAGTGGGTCCGAAACTGCTTGGCCCATCGTTGTAGTGAGGGATGATGTCGATGCAAGGAATGCCGGCATCGTTCACGTTTATGTGGTCGTCGGTGACGTAACCGCCGTCTTTGAGCGGGAAGAACTGCCTGTAGCCAAGTTGTCCGGCAAGTTGCCAGACGCGATTGACGATGGGCTCGGCCAGCTGTCGGCTGATGCCTTCGCGCAAGAAGGTTGCTCCGAAGCCGCCCACCATGTCGAGAAGTACGCCGTAGCGGGCTTTGTAGTTGTCCATTCTGGCTCGTTCTGCCCAGAATTTTGACCCTAGACACCAGGTGTCGGACGAGCCGATGCGGTCTTCTTCCCATAAAGGTGTGCCCAAGTCTTCCGCATCAAAACAAATCATGTCGATGCCCACCTGAACTGGTTTCTCTTGCAGGAGTCGGCATATCTCCAGCATGACTGCCACGCCGCTGGCACCGTCGTTGGCGGCAGGAACGGGTGTGCGATGGTTCGCTTCGTCGGGGTCGTTGTCTGCCCACGGACGGCTGTCCCAATGACTGCACAGCAGGATTCGGTCGGAATTGCCGGGATTGATGTGTGCAATGATGTTTCGTGCAGGCAATTTCGTGCCGTCCCAAATGGTGACGTCGGCAAACTGCTCTTCGACATCGGCACCCAGTTCTTTGAAACGTTCCACGAGATAATCGCCGCAAAGGCGAGAGGCCTCGCTGCCCGTAACGCGCGGTCCGAACTCGCATTGCTCTTTGATGTAGAGGAAAGCGTTGCCGGCATTGAATTGCGGGCAAGGCGCCAAAGCGATGGTGTCCGAGATGGAAGAACTCTTTCGAGTCTTTCCTTCGCAAGAAGCAAAGAGCAGCGCGACTATGAAGAGGAGCCAAAGGAATGTCTTTTTCATCGTCTAATGATTATTGTCTATGAGTCTGAGGAAGTTTCCTCCCATGATGAGACGGATGTCCTGCTCTGAGAATTGCCGGCGAAGGAGGTGGCGAGTGAAGTTGATTATCTCGGAAGCATCGGCCAAACCGGGCACTCCGCCATCTCCGTCGAAGTCTGTGCCAAGCCCGACATGCTCTACGCCCATTATCTTGGCGGCATGGCAAAGATGCTCGACGGCATCGATGATGGTGGCTTGTCCGTCTGTACGAAGGAAACCTTGATATACTGTGGTTTGTGCCACGCCATCGGCTTTTGCCAAAGCTCGCATCTGATCGTCTGTGAGATTGCGTGGATGATCGCAAAGTGCCCTTGCAGAACTGTGGCTGCAAACGATGGGAACTGTGCTGAGTTCGAGTGCGTCGTAGAAGCTTTTCTCTGAGGCATGACTCAAATCCACGAGGATGCCAAGCCGGTTCATCTGTTGCACAACTTCTCGGCCGAAGTCGCTCAAGCCGCCATGTTCTTCGTTTCCTCGAGCAGAGTCGCAGATGTCGTTGTCTCCGTTGTGACAGAGCGTCATATAGACAATGCCGCGATGTTTGAATTGTTCAAGCTGTCCAATGTCTTTTCCTATGGCATAACCGTTCTCGATACCCCTGAGAATAGCCTTCTTGCCTTGTGCTTTGAGGCGAAGGATGTCGCTTGAGGATTCTGCGAAACCAACGCGATCACTGTTTGCCTGAACTATCTCGTCGATTTGTGTAAGCAGTCGGTTTGCCTTTGCCGTAGCGGCTTTGTAGGCTTCTTCGTTGCGCTCTCCTTGAGGAAGATAAGCCACCATGATTGAAGCATCAAGGCGACCTTCGGTCATCTTGGGAAGGTTGACGAGCACTTTGTCAG
This sequence comes from Bacteroidaceae bacterium, assembly GCA_017961145.1. Classification (GTDB taxonomy): domain Bacteria; phylum Bacteroidota; class Bacteroidia; order Bacteroidales; family Bacteroidaceae; genus Physcousia. The sequence continues at coordinate 6,046 of JAGCXU010000051.1, forward strand.
AGCGAGTTCCGAACATCGTAATGTTCTCTTTACTGTTTTCGGTAAAGAACATTGGCGTGTCGCAATGGCTGTCTAATATAATAGATGTGTCGTGAATGTGTTTTGCCTGCGAGAAGGTCCTCGCTTCACTCACCAACCAACGGAAGACAGACATCATGGATTCGTCGTGATTCAGGATGAAACACTCGGGATGCCATTGTATGCCGAGCAAAGCCTTGTGCTCGCTCGACTCGACAGCCTCGATGATTCCGTCAGGACTCAATGCCGAAACCTTGAGATGGGGTCCCGGATCGCTTACCGCCTGATGGTGGAAGGAGTTGACTGGCAGGGTCTGTTTGTTGCCGAAGATGCTTTGGAGCATACTTCCTTCCTCGATGTTGACTGTGTGCGAAACGCTGTGTCGAGGCATATCCTGCGAGTGTTTGATCTTCGCGCCTTCGCCTTGGACGTAAATGTCCTGGAAGACTTTGCCGTCGAGGGCTGCAGCCATAACCTGGATGCCTCGGCAGATGCCCAGCATGGGTATTTGACGGTGGAAGGCCTCGCGAGCGAGGAAGAGTTCGGCCTCGTCTCTTTTGGGGCAGACACTATGGAGTTGGGGAAGGGGTTCTTCGCCCAAGAGAAGCGGGTTGATATCGCCACCTCCTGAAAAGAGGATGCCGTCCAAGGTTTCGAGGAGGGTGACAAGCGCTTCCTTATCGTTGTGAGGTGGGATGGCTACAGGCGTTCCTCCAGCCTTGACGACAGAGAGGTAGTAGCCTTCAGCCAGCTCGCAGCCTTTCTCTCCGAAGTTGCCTGTAATGCCGATGAGTGGGTGTTGGCGTATCATGACTCTTCAGGAACAACGGGTTTCGTTTCTGCGTGTTGGGCTCCAATGGGCACTTCCTTGCGGAAGCTCTGCTTGAGGGAGATGAGGGTTTCTGTGGAAACCACTCCGTCGATTTCCTGCAAACGGTCGTTCAGCAGGGTCATGAGGTGTGCGTTATCGCGAGCAAAGAGTTTGATGAGCATTGTGTAGGGCCCGGTTGTGAAATGACATTCCACAATTTCGGGTATCTTCTTGAACTCTTCCACTACGCTCTTGTACATGGATGCCTTTTGGAGGGTGATGCCGATGTAGGTGCAAGTGTTGTACCCCAAGCAGAATGGGTTGACATGATAGCCTGAACCGATGACGACGCCACCGTCGATGAGGCGTTGGACACGCTGGTGTACGGCTGCTCGGCTCACGCCACAAATTTCTGCAACCTCCTTGAAGGGGATGCGTGCATTACAGGAGATCAACTCAAGAATCTGTTTGTCTAATTCGTCTACTTTAAGCATGATGTTTTTGTTTATTGGTTGTTATTTTGATAGCAAAAGTAGCAAATATTTTTCAAAATGCAATGAGAAATGCCCGAAAAAAGCAGAAAACGGCATGTTTTTCTTACATTTTGACATCAAGAGCCGTTAGAAAAGTGGAGACTTGGCGCTTCAAGACAGTCTTTGTCCGACAGGTGGGAAGAAAACGTCGCCAGTGTCGTTTGCAATTAACTAGTGTGACATTTGCAATTAACTAGTGTGACGTTTGCGATTAACTAGTGTGACGTTTGCAATCATAACGTTTGACGTTTGCGATTTAACCACGCCACATTTTCAGGGCTTCCGTTTCAGTCCTTGATGTTCCTGGGGTGATGCTCCAGGATTTCCTGTCGGAGGTGGCTCTTGTCGATGTGCATATAGATTTCGGTTGTGCCGATGTCTTCGTGCCCGAGCATGGCTTGGATGGCTCGCAGATTTGCCCCTCCTTCCAGAAGTTGCGTGGCAAAACTGTGGCGGAAAGTGTGCGGGCTGATGTTTTTCCTTATTCCCGCTTTCTCGGCATACTCTTTAATATAGACGAAGAGGGATATCCGGCTGAGGTGTTTGCCTCGACGAAGCGAGATGAAGACATAGTCGTCTTCGCCAGGTTTTACTGCGATACCTTGTCGGACAACAAACCATTGCCGCAACTTTTGGATGGCGTTCTCGCCGATGGGAACCAGTCTTTCCTTCCTCCCCTTACCATGAACGCGGATATAACCCTCTTCGAGATAGAGTTCGCTCAACTTCAAGTTGACCAACTCGCTGATTCTCAGCCCACAACTGAACAGTACTTCTATGATGGCGAGGTCGCGAATGCCTTCAGGTTTGCTCAGGTCTATCGCAGCTTCTATCGCGTCGATTTCAGGCAGACTCAACACTTCAGGCAGGTGTTTGCCTATCTTCGGACTCTCGAGCAACTCGGTAGGATCGGTCTCGACCTCTTTCTCGATGGTCAGGAAACGGTAGAACGAACGGACTCCACTCAGGATTCGAGCCACAGATCGAGGTCCCACACCAAGCTCCTGCAAAGTCTTCGCGAACTTGTCCAACTGCTCGAGCGTGACCTTCCGAAAGTCGATGCCCTCGTCCGTATAGTAGTTGAGGAGCTTCTGCAAGTCCTTGAGATAGGCATCGAGAGTGTTCGCAGTATAGGAACGCTCCAGTCGCAGATATTGGAAGTAACGGCGAATAATGGCGTTACCAATGGTGCCGGTATTTGTTAATTCGTAATGCAAAATCTCTTTCTTAACGTTTTTTTAATGCATTGTTCTTGCAAGATAACAGGATTTATTACTATCTTTGTAGCAAGAACTAAAGCTTTTCGACTACAAAAATACAACTTTATTATGAGAATTCAAATTATAAACGGCCCAAATCTTAATCTTTTGGGCATTCGCGAGCCTGAGATTTATGGCAAACGCGCTTGGGAAGACTACCTGAAGGAACTGCGTGCACGATTCCCCAAAGTACGCATCGATTACTTCCAAAGCAACCTGGAAGGCGAAATCATCAACATGATTCACGAGGTCGGTTTCGACCGTGATGGCATCGTTCTCAATGCCGGAGCATACACCCACACCAGCATCGCCATCCTCGATGCACTGAGAAGTGTGAGCACTCCCACAGTCGAAGTGCACATCAGCAACGTCTATCAGCGCGAGGAATTCCGCCGTCGCAGCATCATTAGCCCAGGTTGCGTAGGCTTTGTGGGTGGCTTCGGACTCGACAGCTACCGCCTTGCCATCGAGGCATTGATAGACAACGCGAATCGCGACGGAGCAGAGTAAATGACACTCGACGAGTATATCCTTCAGCACATCGATGCCGAAGGAGATTATTTGCATGCCCTTTGGCGTGATACACAACTGCGTCTTTCGTACGGACAGATGGCGAGCGGCCATCTCCAGGGACGCCTTTTGAAGATGCTCGTCGAGATGGCAAAGCCGTTGAAAGTGCTCGAGTTGGGCACTTTCAGCGGCTATGCTACTTTATGTATGGCGGAAGGTTTGGGCGAGGAGGCAGAAATCCATACCTTCGAAGTGTTCGACGAGAACGAAGATTTCCTGCGAAAATGGTTCGAGGGAAGTGCCTACAAAGACAAGATACGCCTTCACATCGGCGATGCTCTGCAGCTAGTCCCACAGATGCAGGAGCGTTGGGACTTCGCCTTTATTGATGCCGACAAGCGAGAATATGTGGCATACTACGAGATGCTCCTGCCTTTGATGAATCCCGGAGGCTTCATCATTGCCGACAATACCTTGTGGTATGGGCATGTCCTGGAAGATGCCAGGGAGAGCGACATGCAGACGAAAGGTGTTCAGGCCTTCAACGAGTTGGTCGCCAAAGACAGTCGTGTCGAGAAAGTTATCCTGCCTCTTCGCGACGGACTCACCATTATTCGAGTGAAGTAGGCGGGTCTACTTTCTGAACTTTCTCAACCTTGACGGGAGGTCCTCCGTAGAGAACTCTCACTCTGTCAATGGGTTGTTTCTTGTCGACAATGCCTGGAGGAGGTCCGTAAAGCTCTATCGTGCCGTCTCCTTTCTGTACTTTCTTGGCTGTTTTGCAGGCTGCGAAACCCAACAAGGTGATGAGCGAACCCAATATCAACCGCCAAGCTGAATGAATTTTCTTTGCCATAGTTTTATTGGTCGTTTAGTTGTTTAGTCGTTTTGTCGTTTGGGGAAGTTTGCTGTCTTTGGGTCGTAAGGGAAACTATCTTCCCTAAACGACCAAAAGACTAATTCCCTAAACGACTAACATGCATTTTCTTCATGTGACAGAGCAACAGTTTGCCGTCATCGTCGCGCAGATGCATTCCGCCTCCTTCGCAATATCGCCAGTACTTGCAACCTGCGCAATCGTCCGTTTTCATCCATTTGTGATTGCGATGAAGTTGGAAACGTTGCTCCCAGACCTGCATGAAATCGTCTTCGTAGATGTTTCCCTGCTTGTAATTATGCCTGATGCTTGTGCAAGCGCTAATGCTTCCATCGACGAGCACAGAAGCCACCGTGATGCCTGCCACGCAGCGGAACATCCAGTCGCGGACATCGCCTTCGTAAGCTCCGAGGAAGCCTTCGCAGCCGTAGGAAGCGTGAATCCGACCCTCTTTGCGTGTCTGGCGAATGAAGTCGAGCAGCCCCTTGAGTTGTTCTCCCGTCAGTTGCAGGTCTTTGTCCTGAGCCCCTCTGCCAACAGGGAAGATGGTTGCGAGCCGCCAATCCGTGACGCCTTTGCCGATGAGGAATTCTTTGAGTTCTGGCAAGGTGTCGTAGTTGTGCTGATGAACGCAGGTCATCACGTCGTAGACGAGTGACGGATCTCGCACTACCATGTCGATAGCCTGGCTTGCCATGCGGAAACAATCGGGGTTTCGGCGCAGCCAAGTATGCTGTTCCTCCAGTCCGTCCAGGCTGATTGTAATGGAGCAGAGTCCTGCATCCTTCAGTTTGAAGAGCATTTCTGGCGTCAGGTAGAGCCCGTTCGTCACCATTCCCCAGGGGAAACCGCGAGTCGAGATGCCTCGGGCACACTCCACAACGTCCTCTCTCACAAGGGGTTCACCTCCGCCAAGGATGACGAAAACCTTGCTCGGGTCTCGTTTCGTGGCGACATTGTCCAGCACCTTGAAGAAGTCTTCCTTGGGCATGTCGGGCACTGTGGCAGCCTGTCTGCAATCGCTTCCACAGTGGCGGCAATGGATGTTGCAGCGAACGGTGCTCTCCCAGAAGAGTTGTCTGAGCGGATGTTCACTTCGGAGACTCTTGTTGAGGAGTCTGGAAGCCTCGAGCGCAATGGTCCGTCTTATGCCCAACTTCTTGCTTTTCATGCCACAAATATACGAATAAATTGATTACGAAGGTGCAAGATTAAGAATTATTAACCTGTTACGTTGGCAAAGTTAACGTGTTACGTTTGCCTTTTTAACGTGCTACGATTGCAAAGTTAACGTGTTAAGTTTGCATTTTACTAGTGCCACGTTCTGAAACGAAAAAGGAGCAGCACCCCGAAGAGTGCTGCTCCCTTGTCTTGGATGCTATGCTGCGTCATGAAACTTCGATAGCCTTGCTGAGTTTTTTCTCTTCCTTCACCATCTTAGGCATGGTGACGGTCAGGATGCCGTCCTCAACCTTAGCGGAGATCTTGTCGCGCTCAACATCGTCGGGCAATGTGTAGTTCTGTTCGTAGTTCGAGTACGAGAACTCGCGCCTCAAGTAGTGATGCTTCTTGTCCTCGTGCTTGTGTTCGCACTTGTTCTCAATGGCGATGGCCAGGTTGCCGTCCTCATTGATGTTAACACGACAGTACTCTTTCTTGATGCCGGGAGCTGCGAGCTCCATCGTGTAAGCCGTTTCACTCTCTTTCACGTTGACTGCCGGAGCTGTACTGCCAGTTCGAGGCATAAGATCTGTGTTCAGGAAATCTTCAAACAACGTTGGCATCCAATTGTTTCTAAACATTACTGGTAACATAATCATACCTCCTAATTATATTTTTGGTTAAACATTTCACCTAAACATAAACAAG
>JAGCXU010000052.1 GCA_017961145.1 Bacteroidaceae bacterium
CCCACTGACCGAGGGCACGGGCAGCCGACGGTACATCTGTCTGACGGTGCCCAAAGACCAGCTGATTGACAACACAGGGGAGATCGACTACGGGCAGCTGTATGCGCAGGTGCTCCACGAACTGATGGAGCTGAAGGCGCCCTATTGGTTCACTCCTGCGGAGGTGAAGCGAATCCAGGAACTCAACCTGAACTACATGGAACAGAAAGACATTGCCGAGATCGTAAATGCCACGTTCCGTCTGCCGAAGGAAGGTGAGTTGCCGAAGTACATGAACTGCGGGGATATCCTCAGGGAGATTCAGCAGGAGTATCCCACAGTGAAGAGCGACAGGAGCACCAGAGTTCACTTAGGACTAACCATGAGGGAACTGGGCTACGACCATGTGGTCCGAGAACATCTCTCCTATTACAAGTTGATCCCCCTAAAAGCCGCGTAGGGGGAGATGTACGGGAAATCTACGGGAAATCTACGGGAGATGTTAGAGTAACATCTCCCGTTGCTCAAACCCTTTATACATCGGTGCTTCAAGAGGTTTACGGGAAATGTTGGCCTTTTTGTGCATATCCATTACATTATAAATTCTTGGTGCAAAGATATAAAAAGTTTCTTTTCAAAGAAAGAAATACTTAAAAAAGTTTCTTTGAAAAGAAAGAAAATGACAAGAAAAGCTTCTTTTAAAAGAATAACGACCACGGATTGAACAGATTAAACGGATAATTATCAAATCCGCATGACTTTTATTTGGCTACAAAACAAAAAAACCGCTGAACCTGAGGTCCAGCGGCATTTCTCTCAATTGCGTTCGTGCTAATTACTCAGCAACAGCAGCTGTGTCAACGGGAGCAGCAGCAGTGTCAACAGCAGTTGTATCAACAACCATAGTGTCAACCGGCTCTTCTACTGCGGGAGCAGCAGGCTTGTTCTCAACACAAGAAGCGAATGAGATAGCTGCAACAGCTACGAACATCAAAACTAATTTCTTCATTTTCTTTGCTTTTTAAATCTGTAAAACAATCATTGTTTATTAAAACGCTGCAAAGGTAAGCATTTTTTTGATAGCTTGTACTTTTTTTAGCGTTTTTTTTTAGGTCGTTTTGTAACTTTTTTGTAAGTGATTGAAAATCAATATAATGCAAATTATTAATAACTGTTAAAGTTTTAAGCCGTATCAATAATGAGGGGAATTTGCATTGTATTTCATTATTTTTTTGTACCTTTGGCTTCTCAAACAAGGGTTGTTTTATCTCCCTATTATATATAATAAGGTGTATGATTGACAGTGCCGCTTTTCAAGGTAAGAAGGCTGCCTATTTCACATTAGGCTGTAAGCTGAACTTTTCTGAGACATCCACATTCGGACGGATGCTTCAGGAGATGGGTGTGACCACCGTGGGCAGGGATGAGCAGGCAGATATCTGCATCATCAACACCTGTTCCGTGACGGATGTGGCCGACGCTAAGTGCCGTCAGGCTATACACCGCATGGTGCGAAACCATCCTAATGCCTTTATCGTGGTGACTGGTTGCTATGCGCAGCTGTCGGCCGATGAAGTGAGCAAGATACCAGGTGTGGATCTGGTGCTGGGCAGCGATGAGAAAGCTCAGTTGGTACAGTTCCTTTCGGAAGCGTGGAGTGAGGAAGGTCAAAGGGACTCGGTTAAAGGCCATGCGGCTGTTCAAGAGCAGCAAGCTGCGTTCAAGAGCGCTGACGCGCGTTCAAGGGTTCAAGGTCAAAGGGACACGGTCAAAGGCCATGCGGCTGTTCAAGAGCAGCAAGCTGCGTTCAAGAGCGCTGACGCGCGTTCAAAGAATGGGGAAAGGGCGAAGGTGTTCAGGAAGGAGAAGACCAAGGATATACAGTCGTTTGCTCCCAGCTGCTCCCGTGGAAACCGCACACGCTTTTTCCTGAAGGTGCAGGATGGTTGTAGCTATTTCTGTACCTATTGTACCATACCTTACGCCCGTGGCTTCAGTAGGAACCCCACGATATCCTCGCTGGTGCAGCAGGCTGAGCAGGCTGTACGCGAAGGCGGTAAAGAGATCGTGCTGACCGGTGTGAACATCGGCGATTTCGGTCGTTCAACCGGTGAGCGGTTCATCGATCTCGTCAAGGCACTCGATCAGGTGGAGGGTGTGGAACGCTACCGCATCAGTAGTTTGGAGCCCGATTTGATAGACGATGAGCTGATAGCCTATTGCGCCCAGAGTAGGGCCTTCATGCCGCATTTCCATATTCCGCTTCAGAGCGGATCGGATGCTGTACTGAAGCTGATGCACCGTCGTTACGACACGGCTTTGTTCGCACATAAGATAGAGAAGATCAAGGAGATGATGCCCGATGCCTTCATCGGCGTGGACGTGATGGTGGGAACAAGGGGAGAGCTGGACGAGTATTTCGAGGAGTGCTATGCCTTCTTGGACCGTCTGCCTGTTACGCAACTGCATGTGTTTCCGTATTCCGAGCGTCCGGGTACTGCTGCCCTGCGTATTCCCCATGTGGTGAGTGCTGCGGATAAGAAACTGCGTTCCAAACGACTGCTGGAGCTGTCGGATAAGAAGACCGAGGCGTTCTATGCCTCGTATATTGGTAAGGAGGCGGAGGTGCTGTTCGAGAAGGCTTCACGGGGCAGGGCCATGCACGGCTTCACAAGGAACTATATCCGTGTGGAGCTGCCACCGGCAGAAGGAAATAACGCGCTCGATAACCAGATTGTACAAGTTACACTGGGTGACTTCAACCACGACCGTACGGCGCTGAAAGCGCTGATAAGTGATAAGTAACAAGTGATAAGTGATAAGTGGATAAGGTTGCGATTGTTATACTGAACTGGAACGGCGTGAAGATGCTGTCGAAGTACATGGATACACTGCTGGAGCATTCCCGTGGTGAGGCTGTGGTGTATGTAGCCGACAATGCCTCGACGGATGAGTCGGTTCCCTTCCTCAAGGAGCACTATCCTGAGGTGCGACTGATTCAGCTGGAGAAGAACTGGGGCTTTGCCGACGGCTATAACAAGGCGCTGCAGCAGGTGGAGGCTACCTATTACGTCATCTTGAACAGCGATGTGGAGGTGACACCCCATTGGCTGGAACTCCTCATCAGCTTCATGGACAGTCATGAGGAGGTGGCAGCCTGTCAGCCGAAACTGCTGTCGGTGGCCAACAGGAATGCCTTTGAATATGCAGGTGCCTGCGGTGGCTTCATCGACAAATACGGCTATCCATTTTGTCGGGGCCGACTCTTTGACAGTGTGGAAGATGACCACGGACAGTATGATTATACCTGTGAGGTGATGTGGGCCACGGGAGCCTGTTTAGTAATCCGCGCCGACGACTATTGGAAGGCGAAAGGTTTCGACGGACGGTTCTTCGCGCATAACGAGGAGATTGATCTGTGCTGGCGCCTGCGGATGATGGGACGGAAGGTGTATTGCATTCCAGAGAGTAAGGTGTTCCATGTAGGCGGCGGTACACTACCCAAGGGAAATCCGATGAAGACCTACCTGAATTTCCGCAATAACCTGACCATGTTGTTTAAGAACTTGCCCGACAAGGAGTTGCGACATGTGATGCGCTGGCGGTGGGTGCTCGATTATGTGGCGGCCTACGAAACGCTGCTGGTGAACAGGAACGTGGGCGACTTCAAGGCCATCTACCGGGCACGGCGTGATTTCAAACGTTGGAAGAAAGACTTCAAGGCCGACCGTGATGAACTGCAGCAGAGCAGGGTGATGCCCGTGGTGGCTGAACGCAGACCGATCAGTTTGCTGTGGCAGTATTATATCAAAGGTAAACGACGGTTCTCGGAGCTGCCCAGATAACGTTTCTATAAGGGTGTTGTTGGCACACTTTTTGCTGTCATCCTTTTAGAAAGGAGAAACGATTATGGCATTTATTGACTATTACAAGATTTTAGGTGTTGCGAAGGATATTCCGCAGAAGGATGTGAAGAAGGCTTATCTGAAAAGAGCTAAGCAGTTCCATCCCGATCTGCATCCTGACGATCCCAAGGCCAAGGCGAAATTCCAGGCCTTGTCGGAGGCGTATGATGTGATAGGCGATCCTGAGAAACGAAAGAAATACGACCAGTACGGCGAGCGCTGGAAAGAGATGGATGCGATGAACCAGCAGGGTGGAGGTTTCAACTGGTCGCAGCAGGGCGGCTCACCCTTCGAGGGCTTCGACTTCAGTACCTTCAATGGTAGCGGTGGCTTCAGCAGCTTCTTCCAGGATCTGTTCGGCGGAGGAAGGAAAACACGGGCCCAAGGCTTCAGTCGTCAGAGCAGCGGCGAGATGAACGCCACGGTGAACATCGATCTCTATACGGCCCTGCTCGGTGGTGAGGTGATGCTTCAGTTGAGTACGGGTACGAAGATCAAACTGAAGGTAAAGCCAGAGACACAGCCTGGAACGAGAGTACGACTGAGAGGGAAGGGATACGACCGCGGTGACGGTACGTTTGGCGATCTGATCATTACCTATCAGGTGCAGTTGCCCACCCATCTTTCCGACCGTCAACGGGACCTGTTGCGGCAGATGCAGGCGGGATAAGTGTTAAAAATCCTTACGCTTTTCATAAATATTCCCCCAATATGCTACTTTCTTCCCGAAAAGTAGTACCTTTGCAGCCGCTATCACGAGATGGTAGCATGAGATTCAAATTTAATAATTCATTTACAATTAAACAATTACAAAATGGCAACAAAAATCAGATTGCAGCGCGGCGGTCGCAAAGGCTATGCTTTCTACAGCATCGTGATCGCTGATGCGAGAGCACCACGAGATGGTAGATTTACTGAGAAGATTGGTACTTACAATCCTAACACCAATCCCGCCACAGTAGATTTGAATTTCGACCGTGCACTCTACTGGGTAGAGGTAGGCGCTCAGCCTACAGACACCGTTCGTAACATCCTGAAGAAGGAAGGTGTTTATATGATGAAGCATCTCCGCACAGGTGTGAAGAAGGGCGCTTTCGACGAGGCTGCTGCTCAGAAGAAGTTCGATGCATGGAAAGATGAGAAAGTCAAGGGCTTTGACGCTGTTCGTCAGCAGGTAGAGAAGGCTAAGAAAGAAGCTGCTGCCAAGGAGCTCGAGGCTGAGAAGAAGATTAACGAGGCTATTGCCCAGAAGGTGGCTGAGAAGAAGGCCGCTGCTGCTGCCGCTCAGGCAGAGGCAGAAGCACCTGCAGAGGAAGCCGCTCCCGCTGAGGAGGCACCCGCAGAGGCATAATCTTGTTGTAAACAGGAAATGAGGAGGCAGGCGTTAGCCATGCCTCTTTCTTTTTCCCTCCACTCTCCACATTCCACACTCCACAATCTTTACCATGCACATCGTTGAGATTCCTTCTTTCTTCCCGCCTTATGGGGGTGAGTTCTGTTTGGAACAGTCGAAGGCCCTCCGTTCCTTGGGACATGAGGTGCGGATTATCAGTAATGTGCAGTTATCCGTAAAAAAGAGTCCGAAAGATTATCTCACATTCCCGTATCGCCGTCGTTTCACGGAGATGCAGGGCGTTCCGGTCTATCAGTCGTATATGCGCGGTCTTCCGCTGATGATTCGTCCCAATGTGCAACGTTGGGTGAAGATTGTCAGACAGATGTTCAAGGAATACGAGAAGCAATATGGTCGTCCTGATATCCTGCATGCCCATTGTGCCAAATGGGCTGGGTATGCTGCCATGCAGATTGGAGAAGAGGAGGGCATACCGTATGTGGTAACCGAACATTTGTCGTTGATGGCACTGAAAGAGGAATTCGGCGAAGATACCGCCAATGCGTGGCAGATTCCTTTGCTGCGCTCGGTATATGAGCATGCAGAACGGGTGATTCCTGTTGCTGAGGAAGTGGTGGATGACCTATCCCCGTTATTTGGAAAGGATTATCGGTGGACGGCCATTTCGAACATGATTGATGTGGATTTCTTCTCCTATCGTCGTCGCGAAGATAAGAAAGACCGTCCGTTCCGTTTTGTCTGTCTGGGGAAATTTGTACGTCGCAAGGGATATGATGTCTTGTTCAAGGCCTTCCTGCAGGTTCATGACCTGCATCCTCATACCGAATTGTTTATTGCCGGTGAAGGAACAGACGGAAACGCATGTCGCCAGTTGTTCAGTCATCTGTCCTGTGCCCCGCATATCCATCCTTGTGGGAACCTTGACAAACAGGCGGTCAGGGATTTGCTGTATCAGAGTGATGCCTTGGTACTGGCCACCCGCGATGAAACCCAAGGACTGGTGTTGCTGGAGGCCATGAGTACGGGTATTCCTGTGGTGACGACAGAGGCTGTACCCCAGAACGTCAGGATCGACAAGGGATGTTATGTAGCTCCCGTAGATGATGCTGAAGCTATTGCTGATAAGATGTGTGAGGTGATGCAGCTGTCTGATGGGGAAGGGGAGGTTTTCTCAAAAAATGTTGCTGAGAAGGTGTCGCCCCAAGTGATTGCTTCCCAATTGGAAACGGTGTTGCGGGATTGTATGTAATCCTACCGTAACAGCGAAGCATAGAACGCCTCGTATTGCTCTGCCACTTTCCGGTAGTCGTGATGGCGCCGCACATATTCCACACTCTGTCGTTTCAGTTCTGGAATACGCTCCGGATGCATAATGAGATTCTCCACTTCTTGTTCCACACTCTCGGCCGTAGGCAGGACATTGATGATGGGTCGCAACTCATCCTCATGAAGAATCTCGTAGTTCTCGGGTTCACCTCCTCCGATGTCGATAATCCCTTTCGACATGGCCAACAGGGAGTTCATGGAGGGCGTATAGCTGTAGAGCTGATCAAGGATAGCATCGCTACCGTTCATCAGTTGCTGGTATTCGGCAAAGGGAACGCTAACCGCCTTCACCAGTTCCATCTTATCGGGATGTCTCTCCAAGACCTTTTCTGCAGCAGGAAGCATGATGTCGGTTCCTTTATAGTCGCTTCGCTGCGCATCAATGCCGATGAATATCCGGGTTTTCGGATGGTCCTTTTCTGTGATGGATGTCTGTTCCGACGGCATCTCTATGGGCAGGGGAATAAAGGTAGTCTTATTAGGGAACAAGGGCTGATAAACCGCCATATACTCATACAGACAAGCCACGATACCGTCGCAGTCGTCGGCAATCATTTTCGTCAGTCGTTCGTGCGATGTTCCCACCCATACATCGAGCAGTCGGGTGGAGGCGGGATCGGTTCTCACCTCATCGCCTATATTATGGTCGCTATACCGTAGCGGTTTTTTCTCCATACAGGTTCTGGCCCAGATGGAATCCTCGCCGAAGGCCCCGAGCACCACCTTCTTATTATGTTTGCGCAGATAGCGGTAGATGGGGAACAGACGTTCCGGTCGGACATCAAAGAAAATGGGATTGATGAGCTGCACGATATCATACCCGCGTAGCTTGGGCAGGGTTGCCCATACATGCATCAGGTATCTGATCCCCTCAAGATGAGAGGATGAATGTCTTACCAATGAGATATCACGGGGGTAGTTGCGCCATCCGTTACCGTTGGACACCACCGTCACCTCATGTCCCCGTTCCTTCAGTCCTTTGCCCAATGTGGCGTGCAGACCGCTGTAATCGTTGAGCAGCAGGATTTTCATCTTTCTTTCCATAACAAGGGTAGGATGCGCATGAGGATTTTCCGTCCTGTCTTACTGTTGGTCATCTTGCGGAACCATTTGTATTTCTGCGTGTAGTCGCGGGCGGGCAAGGGGAACATCCCACATTTCTGCAAACGGGTAAGACGCTCCTCCAGCTGCTGCTCACTGTGGGTGAGCATGATGATGTTATAGATATAGTCCATGGTGAGCTGTGCCACACGTCGCTGCAGGGCGATCCTCTCTGACGAAGCGAGGGTGTTGGCCAGGTGGTCGAGCTGCCTGATGACATATTCCGCATCGTCCAGACGCTTGATCTTCCATTGGGTATCATCGTTGTGAACGATGGAATTCTCACGAACACGATAGTAGTAGGCACAAGTGTCGGTACTATATATCGTATCGGCACGGAGAATGAGCTGGGGTGTGAACTCCTCATCCTCATGCAGCAAATGGGGTGTGAACCGCAGCTCTCCTAAGGTCTTCCTGCTGAACACATAACCGCAGGCTGATGCCCGCAGGTTGTTGTGGTGCATATACTCGGTGCCGCTGACGGGTCCTTCGAACAGATAGGGTGTGTCAACATCGGTTCCTTCACGGGTGAAATTGAAGATCACCATGTCGGGCGATTCCTTCTGTAAGATGCTCAAGCAATGCTCGTAGCCACCCTTGATAAGACAGTCGTCGGCATCGATGAACTGAATGTACCGGCCCTTGCTGATGTCAACACCTACATTACGGGCCGTGCTGAGTCCTTGGTTATGCTGGCGCAGGTAGATCACCTCGTCGCGGTAGTCGATAATCTCGTTCAGTGGGGTGATGTCCGACCCGTCATCAATCAGAATAATCTCACGCTCTTCCGACTGTAACGGGAGTTGCATGATGCTCTCGATGCATTCGTGGAGCATGTCAACGGGCAGATTATAATAGGTGATGATGAAACTCACCAAAGGTGCCTGGTTTTGATAGTTGGCTGATGACTCGTTCATATGACCTTAGCTTTTGTTGCAAAGGTACGAATAAACGAGTAAAATGCAAAAGGAAAGATTACTTTTCTTTTCATTTTCGAGTGGAAGTACTTTCGGCGTAGCCAAAGTACGGATAAGTGAGCACAAAACAAAAGAAAATTTATAATAAATCACCAATTGATTCGTTTTATTGTATGAGCATGGACAATAATACCAATAGCAGCTATCATCATATCCTGAAATACACCAGTCTGTTTGGCAGTATTCAGGCCTTGAACATCTTCATCGGTCTGGTGCGAAACAAGCTGGTGGCATTGATTCTCGGTCCGGGCGGCATCGGTTTGATGTCGCTCTTCAATAGTGCCATTGCTTTATTGTCGAATGCCACCAACTTAGGGATTGCCACCAGCTCGGTTAAGACCTTGTCGGAACTGTATGAGAAAGGGGATGAAGAGCAGGTGAAGAGACATGTCCGTGTGATTCGTCAATGGGCCTTGGCAACTGCTGTTATCGGCTTTTTCGCATGCGCCCTGGCCGGTCCGCTACTGAACAATTTCTCTTTCACTTGGGGAAACCACGTGAAGCATTTCGTGCTGTTGGCACCTACCGTTGCTATGTTGGCTATCACTGGAGGAGAGACGGCTATATTGAAGTCAGCCAGGAGGTTAAGGAATTTGGCTAAGGTTTCTGTTTGGAACGTATTCCTGGCTTTAGTCTTTACTACTCCCATTATTTATTTCTATGGACAGAAGGGTATCATCCCCACCATCACGCTGATTACCTTCACGCAGATGCTGTTGACGATACGCTACTCTCACCGGGTATTTCCGTGGTCGTTTCATTTTGAACGAAGTCTATGGGGCGAAGGACTCCCCATGATCCGTCTGGGTATAGCCTTTGTGGTAGCTGGTGTCTTCGGTAGTGGGGCCGACTTCCTGATCCGTGCCTCCCTGAACAACATTGCTTCCCTGAATATGTTGGGCTTGTACAATGCCGGTTTTATGATGACAATAACCTATGCTGGAATGATCTTCACTTCCATGGAAACCGATTATTATCCTCGTCTGTCGGCCATTGGTAATGATGTGCATCAGATGAGCAACACGGTGAATCATCAGGTAGAGGTGTCGTTGTTGATGATTTCTCCGCTGTTGGTGGCCTTCAGCATCGGTGCGCCGATCATCGTGCAGCTGTTGTACAGTAAGGAGTTCCTCGACGTGGTGCCGATGATACAGATTACCGTTCTGGCCATGTACCTCCGTGCCATGAAACTCCCTGTTGCCTATCTTACCTTGGCCAAGGGCGACTCCAAGTCGTACCTCTTCCTGGAAGCCTACAGCGCCGTGGTGATGGTGATTGCTGTGGTGGGCGGCTATATGCTGTTCGGACTGCCTGGAACGGGTGTGGGATTGCTGGTTACCGGACTGATTGATATCATTGTAATCAATATCTTCACACGGTATAAGTACCATTACAAGGTGTCTTCCACCGTATTCCGTTTCGCCAAGTACCAGTTGCCGATAGCCTTGGCGGTGTATGCCATTACCTGTTGGCTCCATGGCTGGCTGTATTGGGCATCGGGAATCGTCATGGGATTACTGAGTCTGTGGATCTCTTTCCGACTGTTCCGACAGGCTCGCTGACATTTTTTTCTAATAATTCTTAATAATCACTTGTTTTTCTTTTTTCTTTTGTATCTTTGTCGCTAAAACAAGGATAAGGGAATGACACTGATCATTGTAGCGATATTACTCATCGGTTATGTGCTGATAGCTACCAGTAGCATGACGAAGATCAACAAAGCGGCAGCTGCCATCTTTGCTGGTACGGTGGGGTGGGTGCTCTATATCTGTTATGGCTCTGACTTCGTGATGAGTCAGCACCCCAGCGAGTATATCGACTTCCTGGGCGGTGCCAGTCCTACGAGTGTTGCCGTCAAGGAATACATCTCGCAGAACGTCTTCCTGAAGTATGTGGGGCGCGGTGCGGAGATCGTTTTGTTCCTGTTGGCTACCATGACCATCGTGGAGGTGCTGAACAATAACGGATGCTTCGACTTCCTCAAGCAGATGTTGCGCACACGCATGAGCAAGACGCTGCTGTGGGTGATGACGATGATCACCTTTGTGATCTCGGCCAATCTTGATAACCTTACGGTCACAACAATGATGTTGGTGATGATGCACGAGATCGTGCCGAGTCGCAGGCAACGGATGATCTATGGCTCGGCCATTGTGATTGCCGCCAGTTGTGGTGGTGCACTGACGGTGATTGGTGACCCGATGGGACTGGTGCTCTGGACAAAGGGGGCGGTAACCGCTACGAACTTCTCTGTTTCGTTAGCAGTGCCTTGTCTGATCTCGTGGCTGCTGCCCACCTGGTGGCTGTCGCGCATGCTGCCCGAGCGGATTGATTCTCAGTGGACATCGATGCCCTACCGTGGCGACGATACGAACCTGAAGGTGTGGCAGCGCCTGCTGATGCTGATTGTCGGCATCGGCGGTCTGTGGTTCATCCCTTCCTTCCGTGCCATCACCAAGCTCAGTCCGTTCCTGGGTGCCCTATGTGTACTGGCTGTTCTGTGGATCGTGAACGAGGTGGTGAACCGTAAACTGATGAATGTAGAGCAGATGATTCAACGGCGCACACCGCGGGTACTTCAATATGGTGTTCTCCAGCTGATGCTCTATGTAATGGGAGTTATACTGGCTCTCGGCGTGGTACAGGAAACGGGCGCCATTGCCTGGCTGTCACGACAGTGTAGTCAGTATATCCATCATGTATGGGTGTTCGGTATCTTGTCAGGATGTATCAGTACATTGCTTGATACCTTCGCTACCTCCATGAGCTTCTTCTCGCTGTACCCCTCGTTACCCGAGAACGATTTATTCTATAAGATCGTGGCGTACAGCTCGTCGATGGGTGGTACTATTCTCCTGTTAGGAAGCGTAAGCGGATTGGCCCTGATGAAGATGGAGCATATTCATGTGGGATGGTATCTGAAGAATGTGGGGTGGGTGGTCATCCTTTCCTGGATTCTCGGTACGCTCGCCCTGTGTCTGCTGGGCTGATAATCGAAACAAAACATAGTATATATATAAAAGGTATATGGCAAAAATCAAGACGATAGGAGTGATGACCTCTGGTGGTGACGCTCCAGGAATGAATGCCGCTATCCGTGCGGTAACCCGTGCTGGTATCTACAACGGCTTCAAGATCAAAGGTATCTATCGTGGATGGGACGGACTGATCAACAATGAGATCAAGGAGTTCTCCACGGAGAATGTGAGCGGTATCATCAATATGGGTGGAACGATCCTGAAGACGGCGCGTTCGAAGGACTTCATGACGAAGGAAGGTCGGCAGAAAGCCTACGACAATATGGTGAAGAACGGCATTGATGCACTGGTCATCATCGGCGGAAACGGCTCTCTTACGGGTGCCCGTATCTTTGCTGAGGAGTTTGATGTGTGCTGTATCGGACTGCCGGGAACCATCGACAACGACCTCTATGGAACGGATTCCACGATTGGCTATGACACAACGATGAACACCATCATGGAGTGTGTTGACCGAATCCGTGACACGGCACAGAGTCATGAGCGTATCTTCTTCATCGAGGTGATGGGGCGCGATGCTGGCTTCCTGGCACAGAACAGTGCAATTGCCAGTGGTGCCGAGGCTGCCATTATACCAGAGGATTCTACCGATGTGGACCAGCTGGCACGGTTCATGGAGCGTGGTATTCGTAAGTCGAAGAAGAGCTGTATCGTCATCGTGTCGGAGAGTCCTAAGTGCGGTGCTCTCTACTATGCCGACCGTGTGCGGAAGGAGTTCCCCAACTACGATGTGCGTGTTTCCATCTTAGGACATCTGCAGCGTGGCGGACGACCAACAGCGCACGACCGTATTCTGGCGGGACGTACTGGTGTGGGAGCCATCGAGGCTATCTTGCAGGGACAACGGAACGTGATGATCGGTCTGCGTTACAACGAGGTGGTGTATGTTCCGGTCTCTGAGGCCATCAGAAGTGACAAGCCGTTTGATAAGAAACTGATCAAAGTGCTTGATGAACTTAGCATTTAATCGGTTTTGATCATCAAAACCGATAATTGATAATTGAAAATTGAAAATTGAACTTTCGGAGCAGCGAGCGCCAACAAACTTGTTTGATTGGCCGAGTCGTGACGAAAGTCAACGAAGTTAAAATTGAAGCTATTTGTACCTAAAACCAAGAATTATGAAGAAAAAGTTTATTTGCGCCGTTTGTGGATATATCTATGAAGGCGATGCTGCACCTGAACAGTGCCCCATCTGTAAGGCTCCTGCCTCGAAGTTCTCAGAGTTGAAGGACGATGCAGACATGACTTATGCTACCGTTCATAAGATTGGTGACGGCAAACCCGAAGGCGTTTCCGAGGAGATGATTCAGGATTTGCGCAACCACTTCAACGGAGAATGCGGCGAGGTTGGCATGTATCTGGCAATGGCTCGACAAGCTGACCGCGAGGGATATCCCGAGATTGCCGAGGCTTTCAAGCGCTATGCATTCGAAGAAGCAGATCATGCAAGCCGTTTCGCAGAGTTGCTTGGCGAATGTGTTTGGGACACAAAGACAAACTTGGAGAAGCGTGCTGCTGCCGAGGCCGGTGCTTGCGAAGACAAGTTCCGTATTGCAAAGAACGCTAAGGCTGCAGGTTTTGATGCCATTCACGACACCGTTCACGAGATGGCAAAGGACGAAGCCCGTCATGGTGCAGGTTTCGCAGGATTGCTGAAGCGTTATTTCGGTAAGTAAAGAATCAAAGTAACTTTTGAAAGACCTTTACAGATTGCCATCCTTTGGGGCTCTTCAACCAGTCCTCGAGGGTGGCAGTCTCTTTATATCCACACTTCTTGAAAAGCCCGACTGAAGCCTTATTGTCAGTCGGAACAAGGGCATAAAGCTGATGGATGCCCAAATGATTCGAGACGTATCCGGCAAGCAGACGAAGTGCTTCAGTTGCCAAACCTTGCCGTTGCTTCTCTGGCACAACAACAATTCCCACTTCGGCACGATGATGCTGAGGGTCGTACTTCTGCAAATCGACAAAGCCAACGCTGTTCCCATCGGCAGTTTCGAGAACAAGACGAAGCTGACAGTCGTGGAAAAAGTCGTTTGTACTCTCGGCAATATATTGCTTGAGGGCATAATGCGAGAAGGGCACAGAAGCCTGTCCGAACTGCCACAACTCTGTATCATTCTCGACGAGATACATCAAGTCGAGGTCTTCGGGCTCTACCGCTCTCAGTTTCAGCTTGTTACTCTTTAGCATTTCGCTTGATATCTATCAAAGGGAACACCAGGGCGACGGCTAAAATGCCAAGTCCGTAAAGTTGCGAAGTATCGTCGTACTTGAAGTAGAGGAACAGGACAAAAAGAGCCGAGAGAGCAATTGCAGCCACTCGAATGTAGGCATTCACCTTCCTGTAGCGAATCGCGAAGAAAGCTGCAAGCAGGATACAAGCCGCACAAATCAAGGTTAAGATGTAAGTTATCATAGAGTCGTTTTTAGATGTGACGTGGTTAAATTGAAAAGTTCACGTGTGACGTTGGCGATTTACTAGTGTGACGTTTGCGATTTACTAGTGTGACGTTGGCGATTTACTAGTGTGACGTTGGCAATCGTATAGTGTTACGTTTATTGCCCAAACGGGATTCGTCCTGCAAGGGCTCTGCCCAAGGTCACTTCGTCGGTATATTGCAGTTCGTCGTTTTGCGCGATTCCTCGAGCAATGACAGTCACCTTGACGCCTGTTTCTTCCAGTTTCCGATAGATGTAATAGTTGGTGGTATCGCCTTCCATCGTAGGACTGAGAGCAAGGATGACTTCCTCCACCCCACCCTTTTTGACGCGTTCCACAAGACTTTCAATCTGCAAATCGCTCGGACCGATGCCATCCATCGGACTGATTACCCCTCCAAGTACATGATAGAGACCGCGATACTGCATCGTGTTCTCGATAGCCATCACATCTTGAACGTTTTCAACCACACAGACAAGACTGGCGTCTCGAGCTGGGTTACTACAGATTTCGCATTGATCTTCATCACAGATATTGTAGCAGACCTTGCAGTAATGCACCCCTCGACGCATTTCAACCAGACTCTCGGCCAACGCCTCTACCCTCTCCTCATCCTGTCGAAGCAAGTGAAGAGCCAAGCGAAGAGCCGTCTTGCTGCCAATACCTGGCAGCCGGTTGATTTCCATTACGGCTTTCTCAAGAAGCTGTGAAGAATAGTGGGACTGCATCATCTCTACAAGACACCTTTGCTTGATGGGAGTTGGAAATGTGTAATGTCTCTTCGAACAGCCATTCGCAAACTTCTTGCAAACGCTTTGAAAATGCCTTCTATCTTATGGTGTTCGTTCTCGCCTTCTGCCTTGATATTCAGGTTCATAGCGGCGCTGTCGGAAAGACTCTTGAAGAAATGCAGGAACATTTCTGTAGGCATCTCCCCGACTTTCTCGCGACGGAACTCAGCATCCCACACCAGCCAAGGCCTTCCGCCAAAGTCGAGAGCTACTTGACAAAGGCAATCGTCCATCGGCAAGCAGTATCCATAACGCTCTATGCCACGCTTATCGCCCAAAGCTTTGCGGATACACTCGCCCAAGGCAAGTGCCACATCCTCTATTGTGTGGTGCTCATCCACTTCGAGGTCGCCTTTGCAACGGACATATAGGTCAGTCATTCCGTGCTTTGCAATTTGCTCGAGCATGTGATCAAAAAAGCCAAGTCCAGTATTTATGTCGCTTTTACCGTTACCATCGAGACAAACTCGCACCTCAATATCCGTTTCTTTCGTGGTTCTTTTCACAGATGCAGAACGTTCTCCAGCAAAGAGAAGTTCGGCAATCTTCTCCCAATCCAAGTCTTCCGAGAGAATGAGACTGCGGCATCCAAGGTTTTCAGCAAGCTTGGCATCCGTTTGTCTGTCACCGATAACGAAGCTACCTGCAAGGTCGTAACCATCTGTCATATACTCAGTTAGCATGCCAGTTCCAGGCTTTCGAGTCGGAAGATTATCCTTCGGAAAACTTCTATCGATATGAATTGCATCGAAACAGATGCCTTCGCCCTTCAGAATGTCGAGCATCAGGTTCTGTGTCGGCCAGAAAGTATCTTCAGGATAACTCTCCGTGCCAAGTCCGTCCTGATTGCTTACCATTACGAACAGGAAGTCGGTATGCTGGCGAAGGAAACGAAGGGCACTAATTGCTCCAGGCACAAAACTGAACTTCTCGAAGCTGTCAATCTGCTCGTCGTTGGGCTCTCGAAGTATTGTGCCGTCTCGGTCGATAAAAAGAATTCGCTGTTTCATGATTTAAGGCTATTTGAAGAAGCGCAAGGCTCCAAGCAATTCGTTGTTTTCCTGTCGAGTTCCTATCGTGATACGAAGGCAATCTTTGCAAAGCTGAATACGAGTTCGATTGCGCACAACTATGCCTTGCTCAATAAGATAGCGGTAAATGGCATTGGCATCGGTAACCTTGACAAGCACGAAGTTGGCATCAGTCGGAAAGACCTTCAAGACGATTGGAAGTTCTGCCAATGCAGGCAAAACATGCTCCCTCTCGCGCTTTATCTGTGCAAGCCAGCCATCTATGGCAGCAAAGTCTGCAAGCAAATCCAGCGCTTTCTCCTGAGTCAACAAGTTAACATTGTAGGGATACTTAACCCTGTTGAACAAACCGATAATCTCTTCGCTTGCAAAGGCCATGCCAAGTCGGATAGCAGCGGAAGCCCAAGCTTTGCTGAAAGTGTTCAAGACAATCAGATTCGGATAGTTATCGAGCAAACTGCGGAATGGCTGGTTGGTCGAGAAGTCACAATATGCTTCGTCTATCACCACAATTCCCTCGAACTCGACCAATACCTTGTGAATGGTTTCGCGAGGGAAATCGTTGCCAGTCGGGTTGTTTGGAGAGCAAATCCAGATAACCTTTGTATTAGCGTCGCAAGCATTAAGCAAATCTTTAGTATCTATTTGCCAATCTTCTGATAATGGGACACTTCTATACTCGACATCGTTGATGTCAGCACATACCTTATACATACCGTAAGTTGGAGCAATCGCGACGACATTGTCCTCTTTCGGATTGCAGAAGATACGATAGACGAGGTCGATTGCTTCATCGCTTCCGTTACCCAAGAATATCTGCGAAGGACGAACATCTTTCATGGGAGCAAGGCGCTCTTTCAGTTTCTCCTGAAGCGGATCGGGATAGCGATTGATGGGATCATTATAGGGATTCTCGTTCGCATCAAGAAAGACATGAGCATCCATACCCTTGAATTCGTCGCGGGCACAGCTATAAGGTTCGAGCGCCCAAATGTTTGGGCGAACTAATGATTCCAGATTCTTCATAGGCTTTCCTTTCTCAAAGTCATTGCATTCTTGTGGGCATCCAGTCCTTCTGCCTCTGCCATCAGCTCCACAGCCTTGCCGATGGCGCGAATGCCTTCAGGCTGAATGTGTTGGAAGGTTATTTTGCGGCAGAAACTATCGAGGTTCACGCCACTATAAGCGACTGCATATCCGTTTGTGGGCAAAGTGTGGTTCGTTCCGCTTGCATAGTCTCCTGCACTTTCAGGAGTTAGCGAACCGAGGAAGACACTGCCGGCATTGACGACTTTCTGAGCAAGTTCCATATAGTTCGAGGTCTCGATGATAAGGTGTTCTGGCGCATAACGATTGGTGATTTCCATCATCTCTTCGTCATCATGAACCACAATCGCTTTGCTGTGTTCGAGGGCTTGAGCGGCAATTTCCTTTCTCGGCAAGAGAGCTAACTGACGCTCCACTTCTGCTTCTACCTTTTGAGCCGTCTCGATGCTCTTGCAGACAAGAAGCACTTGACTGTCGATGCCGTGTTCGGCTTGGCTAAGAAGGTCGGCTGCGACGAAGGCGACGTTACTCGTTTCGTCTGCCAAGACTTCCACTTCACTCGGGCCTGCAGGCATATCGATGGCAACATCATGCAAACTTACTTGCTGCTTAGCACACATCACAAACTGATTGCCAGGACCGAATATCTTATAGACTTTGGGAACGCTTTCCGTTCCATAAGCCATCGCTCCTATCGCTTGAACGCCGCCTATCTTGTAGATTCTGTTGACACCAGCAACTCTGGCTGCCACAAGTATGGCTGGATTGACGCTTCCGTCTTTAGCGGGAGGAGTGCAGAGAACAATGTCCTTGCAGCCCGCTATCTTTGCCGGAGTGGCAAGCATGAGAACCGTACTGAACAAAGGAGCCGTACCACCTGGAATGTAGAGACCAACCTTTTCGATAGCTACGGACTTTTGCCAACACTCCACGCCCTCAACGACTTTGACGTGTTCGCCTTCGAATCGTTGTGCTGCATGGAAGCGTTCGATGTTCTGATGGGCTATGCGAATGGCTTCTTTCAGTTCATCGCTGACAAGTTTCTCAGCCTCAATCATTTCGGTTTCGCTGACAGCAAGATTGTCGAGACGAACCTTGTCGAAGCGTTCCTCATATTCCTTTACAGCAGCATCGCCGTGCTCTCGAATATCTTGGAGTACCGCAGAAACCGTTGCATTCAGCTCCGAAGCATCGCGAACAGGCCGCTTCAATAAAGCATCAAGTTCCTCTTTTGCAGGATAAATGTATGTTTTCATTACGGTATCATCTTTTCGATGGGCACAACAAGGATGCCTTCTGCACCGAGTTGCTTGAGTTCGCGAATGATTTCCCAGAAGCGTTTCTCCTCAATGACTGTATGAACGCTGCTCCAACCCTCGGTTGCGAGGGGCATCACGGTTGGGCTCTTCACACCTGGCAGCACATCGACAATCTCTTTTATTCTGTCTGTAGGAACATTCATCAGGACGTATTTCTTGTCCTCAGCAGCTTTGACTGCTTCGATGCGGAACAGGAGTTCGTCGAGTACAACTTGCTTCTCGCTGTCGAGATTCTTGTTTGCGATGAGGATTGCTTCGCTTTGCATCACTGTTTCAACCTCCACAAGATTGTTGCTGACCAGTGTCGAACCGCTGCTGACGATGTCGAAGATAGCATCCGCAAGACCGATACCCGGACTGATTTCCACGCTACCGGTAATGACATGAACGTCGGCAGCGATTCGATTCTTCTGCAAGAAACGACGCAAGATATTGGGATATGAGGTAGCAATCTTCTTTCCCTCGAACCACTTCAAGCCGTAATAGCCGCAACCTTTTGGCACAGCCAAGGAGAGACGGCATTTGCTGAAGCCGAGCGGACGCACCACTTTCGCATCCTCTGCCCTTTCCTCAAACTCGTTCTGACCTACGATACCGAGGTCTGCCACGCCGCTTGCCACGCTTTGCGGAATGTCGTCGTCGCGAAGATAAAGCACCTCGATTGGGAAGTTGCTGCTCTGCACTAAGAGTGTACGTTTACTGCTGCTCACCTTGATGCCTGCTTCGGCAAGCAAACCGATTGTATCTTCGAAGAGACGCCCCTTCGATTGGACTGCTATTCTCAACATATCTTTTCTTACCTTATTATATATTTCTTCTTTCGCGCTGCAAAGGTACGAATAAGCAAGCGAAATACAAAGGAAAACAGCGTTTTTCTTTTATTTCCGAGCGAAAGTAGCTCGACGAAAGTCAAGGTGCGTAAAGCCCATAGAGCGCTTGTTTTCGCTCCGACGACAGATTGTGCATCAGAGGGATTTGAAGCGATTCTGAGGCCATTTACACGCGAAATAGAGGGGCATCCGTTGTTGCCAAGACTATCCGTTCATGTCGTGTCAGTGTTTTCGGGTGTAAGTTACGAAATTGCAATTTAAATATGAATAAGAAACAAATTTGTTGCAGTGTTGCAGTGTTGCAGTGTTGCAGTTGTAAAACAAGGATGCAAAAAGTCAAAGTTAAACTTTATTATATATATTATATAAAACTATTTTCGGGGCTCTGAAAAAGCAGTTGGAGAACTGCAACACTGCAACGCTGCAACGTTCTCCAACAATGCTGTGATTATGGCACGCCACACTTCTTCAAGAGAAGAACAAAAATCAAGAGGAGAAGCGGGACAATTCAGAAGAAGCAGACATCGCTGACGACATAGGAGCCTACATGGTCGTTGAGCTTCTGGGCAATGCGCTTGTGCTCCATCATGAGGTTCTGCCTGAGCGGAGCGCTGGAAAGCTGGACATGCAACTTGCCTTCACGAACGAAGACCTGCTTGGTGTAGCGATTTACCATTTCGCCCATCACCTCCGGCCAAGCTTGTGCAATTCGATACTCGAGCAAAGGCGTTTCCAGTCCTTCTTGTCGCAGGAAAGCCAACAAGATATCTTGCAAAGGTTGAGAACTTGTCTGTATCATGACTTGATTTCTCCTTTCTCTACATAGAAAATCCTGTTGTCGCCCTCCATTGAAGCCAAGATTCTATCCAGATGGTCGCGATTGGTATCGGTGATGAATATCTGCCCGAATCGGTCTCCACTAACGAGCTTCACTATCTGCTCTACGCGTTCAGCATCGAGTTTGTCGAAGATGTCGTCCAGAAGAAGCAATGGTGTGGTGCGACTGCCTGTCTTGCTCAAGAAATCGAATTGTGCCAACTTCAAGGCAATGAGGAAAGTCTTGCTCTGCCCTTGCGAACCTTCTCTGCGAACGAGATAGCCGTTCTGGAGCATTTCGAGGTCGTCCTTATGGATACCATGCAGGGAATAACCTACGGCTCTGTCCTTGAAGCGGTCTTTCGTCAGTTGTTCCAGCAATGGACCTCTCTGAAGATGAGACACATAGCGAAGCTCGACTTCTTCTTGCATGCCAGAAATGCGATTGTAGAACTGCTGGAAGATGGGGATGAGCTGCGTGATGTATTCGCTGCGTTTCTTGTAGATGTACTCACCTTCGCGAGCCATCTGTTCTTCGAAAATAAGAAAGACTTCAGGGTCGAGTTCCTCTTCCTGCTTGAGCATGGCATTTCGCTGCTGCAGGGCTTTGTTGTAACGGATGAGCGACTCAGTGTAGTTCGGGTCGTACTGGCAGATGACCATATCGATGAAGCGACGGCGTTCTTCGCTGCCACCATTGACGAGTATCTGATCGGCTGGAGAGACCATCACTAAAGGAATCAGTCCGATGTGCTCAGAGATGCGTCGATATGCCTTCTTGCCTCTGCGAACGACTTTCTTCTGCCCTACTTTCAGGCCGCAATGAATGTCTTCCTTCGAGCCATCTTCGTACTCATAGAGGCCTTGCAGGGACATGAATTCCTGTCCATGCCTGACGCTCAACACATCGATACTGCTGCTATAACTGCGACAGAAACTGAGGAAATGGATGGCATCGAGCACATTCGTCTTTCCCTGACCGTTGCCGCCGATGAAGCAATTCAGCTTTGGCGAGAAGTGGAGTTCCGCTTCTGCAATGTTCTTATAATTAAATATGGTAAGGTCTGTCAGTCTCATTTCGATTGCAACTTTACAAAAAAAGTGAACAGTGAAACGTGAAAAGTGAAAAATTATTTGAATTTTTGCAAAAAATAAACACTCATTTCTAATACCCATCACTCCTAAATGAATATATTATGGAACAGAGCACGATTTTTCAGATTTGCGGATTAGTGGCAAGTGTCTGCATGATTCTGGGCTATCTGCCACAGGCCATCGAGACCATTCGCACTCGAAACACCGACGGCATCGCCCTTCCCACATTCTTGATGACGGGAGTGGGAAGCATCGCATTCATGATTCAAGGCCTGCTGAACGAGCCCAACATCATCTGGTCGCTTGTCCTGACCAACTTCGTTACAACAATCTGCAGTTGCATCGTCTTCGGCATAAAGATATACAACGACTATATCAAAGACAAAACATAACACGCTAAGTTTGGCAACATAACACGTTAAGTTTTCAATTTAACCACGCCTGATTTTCAAGCGTGAAATGTTGCAATGATACTGGCACAAATCATAAATATGCAACATAAACAATAATTTTCACCTTTATAATATCATCATTCAACTTTTTTTCGTATCTTTGCACGCAAAATTTAACAAAACCAATACAAATATGTCTAAGAAAAACGCAAAGAAACAGGCAAACGAGTTCGACGAAACCCTCGCTGCCTCCAGATCATTCTTCGAGAAAAACAAGAAAGCAATCCTTTGGGGTGGCGGCGGTCTGCTCGCCATCATCATCATCGCATTGCTTGTCCACCAGTTCTACATCACTCCTCGCAACCTCCATGCTAACGAAAGCATCTTCTACGCAGAACAGGCTTTCATGGACGGAAACTACGAGAAAGCTCTGAACGGCGACGGCGTAAACATGGGTTTCCTCAATGTCATCGACGAGTATAAGAACACCAAGGCTGGCAACTTGGCTTGCCTCTACGCTGCAAAGTGCTACGCTGCAACAGAGAAATATCAGGAAGCAATCGATATGCTCAACCGTTTCGATGGTTGTGGCGACGCTATGATCAGTCCCGCAGCTCTTGCTCTGAAGGGCAACTGCTATGCAGAACTCGGAGAGAACGACAAAGCTGCCGAGTTCCTTATGAAAGCTGCAAAGGAAGCCGACAACAATACCATCAGCCCCACTTGCCTCCTGCAAGCAGGTCAGATTTACGAAGTTCTCGGACAGAAGGACAAAGCTCTCGAGTGCTACAATCAGATTAAGAACAAATACCAGCAGAGCAGCGTCTACTACGAGATCGACAAGTACATCGAGAAGCTCTCTGAATAATGGCATCGTCTCTCCATAATCTTAGCGACTACGACATCCACACCGTTCCTGATGCAACAGGCATGAGGGTTGGTATCGTCGTGAGCGAATGGAACGAGAAAATCACCCGTGCCTTGTTGGAAGGTGCGTTCCAAACACTCGTCAAGCATGGTGTCAAGGAGGAAAACATCACCGTCAAGACTGTGCCAGGAAGCTTCGAGCTGATTTACGGCTCGGCACGCTTCGCAAGTTCAGGTCTTGTGGATGCTGTGATTGCAATCGGTTGCGTCATTCGTGGCGATACACCACATTTCGATTACATCTGTCAAGGTGTAACTCAAGGTTTGGCAGAACTGAACATGGAAGGCAAAGTGCCCGTCATCTATGGTCTGCTCACCTGTAACACCATGGAACAAGCCGAACAACGCTCAGGTGGAATGCTTGGCAACAAAGGCGACGAATGCGCCATCACAGCCATTAAGATGGTGAAAGGCTGGGAATAAAGCTTTAGTACATACAAGAAAGCGCTGCTTGGAATGAACCTTGCAGCGCTTTTCTTATTCTCTTATTTTCTTATTATTCTATCACAACTCTTGTCCAGCCGTGTTCGTCTGGCTCGATGCCATACTGAATGTTACGAAGCTTTTCATATAGCTTGCGACATATTGGACCAGGCTCACCATTCTTTGAGATGATGAAACTTTGCTTTGTATCAAGGTCATCAATGCGCTCAATAGGACTGATGACAGCTGCTGTTCCGCAAGCTCCAGCCTCTTCGAAGGTAGCAAGTTCTTCTTCAGGAATCTGCCGACGTTCAACCTTCATGCCGAGGTCCATTGCAAGTTGCATCAGACTCTTGTTCGTGATGCTGGGCAGAATACTACTGCTCTTCGGCGTGACATAAGTGTTGTTCTTGATTCCAAAGAAGTTGGCAGCACCACATTCGTCCATATATTTCTTCTCCTTAGCATCGAGATAGAACTCACAACTATATCCGAGGTCGTGTGCCATTTTATTTGCTCTAAGGCTTGCTGCATAGTTTCCGCCCACCTTATAAATGCCTGTACCAAGAGGAGCTGAGCGATCATACTCGCGAATAATCACGTATGGATTCGTTGCAAAGCCGCCTTTGAAGTATGGGCCAACAGGAGTCACAAAGATGAGGAAGAGATATTCGCTGGCAGGATGAACGCCAACTTGAGCGCTCGTGCCAATCAGCAAAGGACGGATATAAAGAGTTGCGCCACTCTCGTAAGGTGGGATGAAGCGCTCGTTGAGGCGCACCACCTTATCCACCATCTCATTGAACTTCTCTGTAGAAAGTTCAGGCATCAGTATGCCGCGACAAGTGCTTTGCAGGCGGGCGGCATTCTCGTCGGAACGGAACACACGCACTTTTCCGTCAGGACAACGATAAGCCTTCAGTCCCTCGAAAGCCTCTTGGCCATAATGCAAACAGGTTGCTGCCATATGCATAGGAATGGTCTCCTCGCTGCAAACTTCTATCTCACCCCATGCACCATTGCGATAGTAACAGCGCACATTGTAGTCAGTCTTCATGTAACCAAATGAGAGGTTACTCCAATCAATTTCTTTCATACTTTAGTCGTTTAGTCGTTTGGTCGTCTAGTCGTTTGGGAAAGTTACCAATGGCTATCAGATTTCATACTTATGTCGTTTGGTCGTCTAGTCGTCTGGGAAAGTAGCCAATGGCATTTGGTAATCATACCTAAACGACCAAACGACTAATCTCCCAAATAACTAATTTGCCTGCAAAGTTACGCCTTTTCCTCGACATTCAGCAAGGATTTGCAGTTTTTTTCTGCTTCGTAGAGTTTTTCGTGACAATACTTCATCAACTTTTGTGCTTCGCGAAGGCGCTGAGCCATCTCGTCAATGCCTATTTCGCCTTGCTCCATCTCTCGAGTCATTGCCTCAAGCTTCTGCATGGCTTGCTCGTAAGTTAGTTCTTCTTGCATAGTACTACCTTTGAATATATTTCTCCTTTATCTGTTTGTGTCGTCAAGACTTCACCTTCGGCAAGACTTTCGAAGTTTCGAACAAGTTTCCCTCCGCAAGTCGTAATGGTGTAACCTCGCTTCAGGAGAAGCTTTGGGTCGAGTATTTCCAGCCGTTTCTTCAAGAGTTCTTGACGATGATGCTCACGTTCAAATTGCTGAGGAATAGCAGTTAAAAGTCTTTGACGAAAAAGCCGAAGACTGCTTTGTTTATCTTGAATCAGGTTCGTGAAGCGCAAAGGCAGGACGGCTCTTTGATGCTCCAATCGTTGTTTTTCTCTTTGTATTTGTTCTTTTGCCGAATATGTGATGCGTTGATAGAGGTCGTCAAGCAAGGCAGCTTCTTCCGCTTGATGCTCGATAATAAAAGTGGCTGCTGCTGTGGGAGTTTTGACTCTCGTGTGAGCCACATAGTCGAGCACCGTCTCGTCGCGTTCATGCCCTATTCCAGTCAGGACTGGCAAGGGATAGAGCGCAATGCAGGCTGCCAATTCGTAGCTGTCGAAGTCGCTCAAATCGCTACTTGCTCCCCCACCTCGAATGATGACGACAAGGTCGAACTCCCCCTCCTGCAAGATTGCCTCAAGGGCAGCGATGATGCTTTCCGGAACTTGTTCGCCTTGCATGACTGCGGGAAAGAGTTGAATGTCGAAGTGGAAGCCGTAGTCGTTGTCTTCGAGTTGATGGCAGAAGTCGCCATAACCGGCTGCAGTTGCACTACTGATGACTGCGATTCGCTTCAGCAAACGCGGCAAGGACAGACTCTGATTGTCGTGCAAGATGCCATCTTTCTCCAGTTGTTGAAGGATTTCGCGTCGTCTCTTTGCAAGGTCGCCCAAAGTAAATGTCGAGTCAATATCGACGACATTGAGCGAGTAGCCATATTGTTCGTGGAAGTTAATCTCGACCAAGAGCTTTACCTGCAAGCCTTTACGAAGCGTCTCGCCCGCCTCTTTCTGGAATCGTAACCTTATTATATTATAGTTGCGAGCCCAGCATGTTATCCTTGCACGAGCCACAATTCGGTCGCTCTCTTCGTCCTTTTGGACAAGCTCTCCGTAGAAGTGGCCTCCAAAAGCAGGAGTACTGACGTCGCTCAACTCGCCTGTCACCCAGTATTGCTCATCGAAGTTCTCCTCGATGACATCATGGATCAGGCTGTTCAGCTCGAAAAGTGTCAGTACTTCGTTCATCGTTCCTCTCCTATTTATTGCTCATTTATGTTCTCCATATCCTCATCAAGACGGCCTCCCCAAAGGTATTTGTTGGTTTCTCGAGCTGCAACTCCACTCAAAAGAAGCAGAGCTACGAGGTTAGGGATGGTCATGAGCGCATTCATCGTGTCGGCAATGTTCCAAATGACGTCAAGGCTGATGATGCTGCCGAAGAAGAGCGCCACGATATAGAGGATGCGATAGAAGCGGTTGATGCGCTGATGCTCGATGTAGTTGACGGCGCTCTCGCCATAATAGCTCCAGCCAAGGATGGTGCTGAATGCAAAGGTCAGGATGCCGAAAGTGAGTAACGGAGCGCCAACATACGGAATCTTCGAGAAGGCTACTTTTGTCAAGGCCGCTCCGTCCGCATAGCTGATATCAGGATAAGCCAAGATGCTGCTGACGAGCACAAGTCCTGTCAAGGCACAGATGATGACGGTGTCCCAAAAAGTTCCTGTGCTTGATACCAAAGCTTGCCGAACCGGGTTGCGCGTCTGAGCTGCTGCAGCCACGATGGGAGCGCTGCCCATGCCACTCTCGTTCGAGAACAAACCTCGGGCTATTCCGTATCGAGCCGCCATCATCACCGTAGCTCCCACGAAGCCGCCTCCAGCAGCAGTAGGATTGAAGGCTGACTCGACGATGAGCCTTATTGCAGGCCAAACAAA
>JAGCXU010000053.1 GCA_017961145.1 Bacteroidaceae bacterium
ACTGGCAGGAACTCCGACCCGCAATGCTTTCTTGCTTGCCAGCAAGGAACTCGACGATAAGGATCTCGGCTACACAGCAGCCACAACGGCAAAGGAAATCATCACAAAGACGACTGAGGATATCGAGTACGACGTAGCAAAAACCAGCCTCGAGAAGTGCATCAACATCTTCAAAGCCACAGGTGATGCCGACGATGGTTATGCTGTCGATGCACTCCGCCAAAAGCTCTCGGAGATGACTCCGGTTGAGCCTTACGTTCTCTCCGACGAGGAAAAGAAGCAAGGATTCGAGCTCTTGTTTGACGGTACGAATCTCGATAACTTCGTAGGAAACAAGGTGGGATATGTGCCCATCAACGGCTGCATCAACGTTACTGCCAACTACGGCAACGAGAGCAACCTTTATACCAAGAAGGAATATCGCGACTTCGTCTTCCGCTTCGAGTTCTGCTTCCTGCGTCCAGGCGTGAACAATGGTGTAGGTATCCGCACTCCGATGGGTGTTGATGCTGCTTACGACGGCATGTGCGAAGTGCAGATTCTTGATCATGACGACCCCATCTATGCCGGTCTTCGCGAGTACCAGGTGCATGGAAGCGTGTATGGCGTCATTCCAGCAAAGCGCATCAAGCACAAGCCTCTTGGCGAGTGGAGCGAAGAAGAAATCCGTGTTCAGGGCAACCACATCACCGTAACTGTTAACGGAGAAGTCATCGTTGACGGCGATATCAAGGAAGCTTGTAAGGGACACAATGTTGCTCCTGATGGAAGCGCCAACAATCCTTACACTGTCGACCACCACAATCATCCTGGCATGTTCAACAAGACGGGTCACATCGGCTTCCTCGGCCATGGTGCTGGCTTGAAGTTCCGTGCCGTTCGCGTGCTCGACCTCAACAAGAAGAAATAGCATGTCGGAAAACGTGGCGTGGTTAAATCTCAAACGTAACACGCCTAAATAGCAAACGTGGCACGTTAAGTTGGCGAACTTAACGTGCCACGTTCTTTATAAGAACAAGTGTCCTCTATTCACGAGGGCTATTCCCACGATTCTTCTTCTGTACTTTGTTCGGGAACTTCCTCAGTTGGGGTTTCTGGTTCGACATTTTCTTCCTGTCCGAGAGAAAAGTCAGCATTCTCCGTTTCTTCAGTTCCGGAGAAGTCATAGTCGTAGGTAGTCGTGTCGGGCTGATGGTATGTATAGCCAAAGCCGGTCCATAAACGAGGGTCGAGACCCTTTGCCGGCGGGAACTTTATGCGGTACTTGCTGAAATTGTCGTCAGACAAAACACTCTGTATAAACTCTCCAAAGATGGGGAGAGCTGTTTTGCTTCCTTGTCCGAGCTGTCCCGTACGGAAATGGATGCTTGGGTATTCACCACCGACCCAAACCCCACCAACAAGACCAGGGGTAACTCCTACGAACCAGGCATCTGCATGATTGTTGCTTGTTCCCGTTTTACCTCCGAACTCGGTATCAGCATAGAAAGGACGAATGTAGTTCCAAAGACTGCTGGAAGTGCCTGAGAGTCCGCCCAAAAGCATCTTCTGCATCAGGTAAGCAGAGCGATATGGAATGGCTTTCTTCTCTCTCTTTCTGGCCTGATAAATCAGGTTGCCGTCGCGATCCTCAATGCGTTCGACAAGCAAAGGCATACTGTAACGGCCATCATTGGCAACTGTGCAATAACTGTTGACAAGTTCCAAGAGATTGACCTCGCTACTGCCAAGAGTCAAAGAACGCGTCTCATTCAGTTTCGTCTTGATGCCCATCGCATATGCAGTTTGAGCTATGTTGTGAATGCCACACTCCATACCCACTCGGACCGCTACGGTGTTGACACTCATGGCAAACGCGCTCTTGAGGGATATCTCGCTGTTAGTATACACACCATTCGCGTTGTGCGGAGCCCACACCCTAGGTCTGCCACCAATGGTATCTGTATAAGAAATGTAGGAATCCCGCCGATGATCGATGGGATTGAGTCCCTGATTCATCGCTTCAGTATAGACAAAGAGCTTGAACGTCGAACCAGGTTGATGAACTGCACGTACATTATCTACCTGCCAAGAATGGAAATCAATATCTCCCACCCAAGCACGAACGAAACGAGTGTCAGGCTCGATAGCCACAAAGCCCGTGTGCATGAAGCGAAGCATATAGCGGACAGAGTCGATAGTGCTCATCTCCAGTTCGATTGGACCATTATAGCTGAAGAGTCGAACCGTATGAGGTTGATTGAGATAAAATGCGATGGAATCGGCATTTTCTTTATATTTCGCCTTGAGATACTTGCCGTATGGCGAACGACGGGCAATGTTCTCAGCAAAATTGGGTATCTCCCTTCGCTGAGCATTCTGCCAAGGATTGGTATGTCCCCAATGCTCGTTGAATCTTTTCTGTGTGATTTGCATCTGTTTCCTCACGGCTGCTTCGGCATAAGCCTGCATCCTGGAATCAATCGAAGTGTAGATGCGCAACCCATCCGCATCAAGGTCAAGTTTGTTTATGGCATCGTAACCAGGGACATATCCCTCGGTGCAAAGGGAGTCAATGTAAATTTTGAGAGCCTCTCGGAAGTATGGTGCCATCCCATCCTGATAGCTTTCCGTGGTACGCACCTTCATGGAAATGGGCAACGCAAACAGGGAGTCAAGTTGTGCTGGCGTTGCCTCTTTACCATCAAAGAAAATGTGATGATGGTCATAGACAAGCTGCAACACCGTATTTCGGCGTTGTAAACTATTCTCCGGGTTGAGTCGGGGGCTATAATAACTGGTTGCTTTGAGCAATCCAACCAGGGTTGCCGCCTGCTCGTAGGTAAGGGCATCGGGAGTCGTACCGAAATAAGTTCTTGCCGCAGTCTTGATGCCATAGGCATTGCTGCCAAAGTCAACAGTATTCAGATACATCGTCAGTATCTCCTCCTTCGAGAAAATCCACTCGAGTTTCAACGCAACAATCCACTCCTTGGCCTTCATGACAAGTATCTTAATGCCGGGGATGCGACCAAGTAAACCTGTTGAATACTTCGTACGGACACGGAAAAGGTTCTTAGCAAGTTGCTGGGTTATCGTGCTTGCACCTCGAGCGTGACCCTGCACAATGTCCCTACCCGCAGAGAAAAGCCCGACAACGTCAATGCCGTTGTGCAGGTAGAAGCGCTCATCCTCTGTGTCAATAAGCGTTCTAATCAGGATAGGCGATATCTCTTCGTATGTGACAGGCGTTCTGTTCTCGTTGAAATATCGTCCCATCAAAACCTCATCACAAGTGTAAACCTCTGATGCTTCGTTGACTACAGGGTCTTCAATGTCATCAAAACCTGGGGAACGTCCGAAGAGATAGCAGAAGTTGCAGTCAACAGCAACAAAGAACAAGATGATAATTAAAACAAATGTAGCAAGCCAAACGGCAACCTTCTTGTACCACGGACCTGAATATATCTTGCGAAGAAAGCCCGTAATCGGAGCAATTAAGCCTTTTATGTTCATCGTTCTTTACTTAATAATTCGAAAAATCACCTCTTTTTGATTAGGATGAAACCACTGTATCTCGTTGTCATGAGCAAACCACGTCATCTGTTTCTTTGCATAATCGCGCGTATTCTTCTTAATCTTTTCGACAGCAAAAGGCAGTTCCCATTCGCCATCAAGATAGCGGAAGAGTTCTTTATAGCCAACCGTATTAAGGGCATTCTCTCGGCGGAAGGGATAGAGTCGGCGGGCTTCATCGAGCAATCCACCTTCCATCATAGCATCCACCCGCTTGTTGATACGCTCGAAAAGTTCTTGACGTTCACGTTTTAAGCCAATCTTGACAATACGGAAAGGACGTTGCTTGCGCTCTTTTGTCAAGAAAGAGGAATATGGACGCCCTGACGTATAACAAACTTCCAAAGCATGTACGACGCGCTTGGGGTTGCGGGTATCAGCCGAATGATAGTATTCAGGATCAAGCAGACGCAGTTCATTTCGCATTTCATCAATCTCCCCGTCTACCAATCTCTTACGCAATGTCTCGCGCACCTCAGCATCAACAGAAGGGATATCATCAATGCCGTTGCATACGGCATCGAGGTACATCATACTGCCACCCGTAAGTAATAAGGAATGATGGTTGACCTCTAATTCTCCAATCAACGACATAACGTCCTGCTCATACTGGGCAGCACTATAATAATCACCAATGTCGTGTGTTCCTACGAAGTAATGTTTCACACGTTGTTGCTCTGCTGTAGGGGCCGCCGTACCTATCTCCATACCGCGATATATCTGCCGACTATCACAGTTCAGGATAGGACTCCCGAGCTTCTCAGCTATCTGCAAGGCAAGTTCTGTCTTACCGACAGCCGTAGGACCTAACAGAACATAAAGTGTCATTACTCGTCTATCTCGTAGCCTTCAAGGTCGAGTTCTTCTTCCTCATAACCCTCATCGCCGTAGAAACCTTCTTCTATTTCCTCTGCTTTCTCTGTCGATTCCTCCTCCAATTCTTCCTCTTCGACGAGTGATTGCATGGGAGGCAAGCCATGACGGCGATTTACAATGGCTTTCTTCTCCGTCCTTCCAAAGACATTTTCTGTAAGTTCCATTAGGAAAAAGCGCTTCCCTTCCGGATCAAAGACATATGCCAGACGCTGGCCTTCCTCCTCGAGAAAATCACCGATGCTGGTATGGGACATTAGATTAAGGTCTTGGTCGTAACTCATCTCCTCGCTGTCTTGGAGGGAAATGCGTTGCTTGACGCGCCAATCATCATCGCAAATAAGAAAACATTGCTTTTGATGTTCGTCGTAACTGCAGTCATTCAAAATAAGTTTGTGCAATTCAAAGAACTTTGCATCGCTGTCAATGAGTATCTCTCGAACGAAGTCTTCCTTCTCTTGACTGAATAATGTAAGCTTGAGTGTCATGGTTTGTTGTTTATCTAATGAAACCTCGATCACTATTTCGGATGAAATCGAGGATATATTCTATCTCAGGACTCATAGGAATCTCCTGCTCTACGCGGGCAAGAAGCTCGTTCAATTTGCCGGTTCCTTGCAGGATGATTTGGTAGGCCATGTGTAT
>JAGCXU010000054.1 GCA_017961145.1 Bacteroidaceae bacterium
GAAATGCCAGGATTATTAGGAAAGAAAATCGGAATGACATCCGTATTCAGTGCCGAGGGTAAGAATGTACCATGCACTGTTATCGAATTAGGTCCTTGTGTTGTTACTCAAATCAAAAGCGAAGAGAAGGATGGTTATAATGCCGTTCAGCTCGGCTTTGAAGAGGCTAAGGAGAAGAACACTACTGCTCCTCTCATGGGTCACTTCAAGAAAGCAGGAGTAACACCCAAGAGACACTTGGCCGAGTTCACAGGTTTCGAACAGGAACTGAATTTGGGTGACACCATCACCGTTGAGCTGTTTGCTGACAGCGCATTCGTTGATGTAATCGCTACCTCTAAGGGTCGTGGTTTCCAGGGCGTAGTTAAGCGTCATGGTTTCGGCGGCGTAGGTCAAACTACTCACGGTCAGGACGACCGTCTGCGTAAGCCAGGTTCAATCGGTGCCTGCTCATATCCCGCTAAGGTATTCAAGGGAATGCGTATGGGCGGCCAAATGGGCGGCGATCGTGTGACAACACACAACCTGCAAGTGTTAAAGGTAATTCCCGAACACAACCTCCTTCTCATCAAGGGTAGTGTTCCCGGATACAAAGGTTCAATCGTAAGCGTTTTGAAGTAATGGAATTAAATGTATTAAATATCAAAGGTCAGGAGACTGGACGCAAGGTCGCTCTCAATGATGCCATTTACGCTATTGAGCCTAACGACCATGCAATCTATCTTGACGTGAAGCTTATCATGGCCAATCAGCGCCAGGGTACTGCTAAGTCAAAAGAAAGAAGTGAAGTAAGTGGTTCAACCCGCAAGCTCGGTCGCCAGAAAGGTGGTGGCGGTGCTCGTCGTGGTGATATCAACTCTCCCGTACTCGTAGGCGGTGGCCGCGTATTCGGTCCCAAGCCTCGCGATTATAGTTTCAAACTCAACAAGAAGGTTCGTCAGCTTGCTCGTAAGTCTGCCCTCGCATACAAGGCTAAGGAGAATGCTCTGGTCGTTGTAGAGGACTTCACATTCGACGCTCCCAAGACGAAATCAATGGTTGAAATCTTAAAAAATCTTAAAGTTTCAGACAAGAAGACCCTCTTTGTCATGCCAGGTGCGGATAAAGTCGTATATTTGTCAGCTCGAAACATCGAACGCGTTCAGGTTATGGCCGCAACTGCACTCAATACCTACAAGGTTTTGAACGCAGATGTTATGGTCGTGGCTGAAAGCGCTCTCGCTGTCATCGATGGAAACTTAACCAAATAAGTAGTCGAAACAGATATGGGATATATTATTAAACCTCTGGTCACTGAGAAGATGACCGGTATCAGCGAGAAGCAGAACAAGTTCGGCTTTATCGTTCGTCCCGAAGCTAACAAGATTGAGATTAAGAAGGAAGTGGAAGCACAGTACAACGTTACCGTTACTGACGTCAACACTTGTGTCTATGGCGGCAAGAGCAAGAACCGCTACACTCGTTCCGGTCTCATCAAGGGACGTACTAACGCTTTCAAGAAGGCAATCGTAACCCTCAAGGAAGGCGATGTAATTGATTTTTATAGCAACATTTAATAGAAGATGGCAGTACGTAAATTTAAGCCCACAACACCGGGCCAAAGACACAAGATTATAGGTACCTTCGAGGAAATTACTGCATCGGTACCTGAGAAATCTCTCGTTTGCGGTAAGCGCTCTACAGGTGGTCGCAACCATACAGGTAAGATGACCGTGCGCTATATCGGTGGAGGTCACAAGCAGAAGTTCCGCTTCATTGACTTCCGACGTGAGAAGGATGGTGTTCCCGCCGTCGTTAAGACAATCGAGTACGATCCCAACCGCTCAGCGCGTATCGCACTCCTGTTCTACGCCGACGGAGAAAAGCGTTATATTATTGCTCCCAACGGACTGAAGGTGGGTGCCACTGTGATGAGTGGTGCCGAAGCAGCTCCCGAAATCGGTAATGCTCTGCCTCTGCAGAACATCCCCGTCGGTACTGTAATCCACAACATTGAGCTTCGTCCCGGTCAGGGCGCTCTGCTCGTTCGTTCCGCTGGCAACTTTGCTCAGTTGACTTCTCGTGAAGGTCGTTACTGTGTTATCAAGCTCCCTTCTGGAGAGACCCGTCAGATTCTCTCTGCCTGCAAGGCTACAGTGGGTAGTGTAGGTAACTCAGACCACGCTCTGGAGAGCTCCGGCAAGGCAGGTCGTTCTCGCTGGATGGGACGTCGCCCCCACAACCGTGGCGTTGTCATGAATCCCCACGATCACCCCATGGGTGGTGGTGAAGGTCGCCAGTCAGGTGGTCATCCTCGTTCACGTAAGGGCTTGTATGCTAAGGGACTCAAGACTCGTGCTCCCAAGAAGCAGTCCAACAAGTATATTATCGAGAGATGTAATAAGTAAACAAAAAGTTAGCTAGAATAAAACTATGAGTCGTTCATTAAAGAAAGGTCCGTATATTGAAGTCAGCCTTGAGAAGAAGATCGTCGCTATGAATGAAAGCGGTAAGAAGAACGTGGTCAAGACTTGGTCTCGCGCTTCGATGATTTCTCCTGATTTCGTAGGTCATACGGTTGCCGTTCACAACGGAAATAAGTTTATTCCTGTTTACGTTACAGAGAATATGGTTGGACATAAGCTGGGAGAGTTCGCTCCTACACGCAAGTTCGGTGGCCATGCTGGTAACAAGAAGAAGTAAGCAGGCAATTAATCGTTAATTATAGAGTAATAATATAATGGGAAAAAGAAAGAAATTAGCTGCTGAAGCAAGAAAGGAAGCTCGCAAAGCGCAAAGTTTCGCAAAGCTGAGGAATGTGCCTTCTTCTCCCCGCAAGATGAGATACGTGGTTGATTTGGTTCGCGGTATGGAGGTCAACAGAGCATTGGGCACCCTGAAGTTCTGCGTTAAGGCAGCAAGTGAAGACGTCGAAAAGGTGCTTCGCTCAGCTATTGCCAATTGGGAACAGAAGAATGAGCGCAAAGCCGAAGAAGGTGAGCT
The DNA here is from genome assembly GCA_017961145.1 of Bacteroidaceae bacterium. Taxonomy (GTDB): domain Bacteria; phylum Bacteroidota; class Bacteroidia; order Bacteroidales; family Bacteroidaceae; genus Physcousia. The sequence continues at coordinate 2,983 of JAGCXU010000054.1, forward strand.
CTATATCAGTAAGATTTTCGTGGATGAGGGTGCTACCCTCAAGCGTATGAGACCCGCTCCTCAGGGTCGTGGTTACAGAATCCGTAAGCGTTCTAACCATATCACATTGTTCGTTGACACCAAGAATAAAGATTAAGGAAAAGTATGGGACAGAAAGTTAATCCAATAAGCAACCGCCTCGGTATTGTCCGTGGTTGGGATTCAAATTGGTACGGTGGCAAAGAGTTCGGAGAATCTATCCTTGAGGATAGCAAGATCCGTAAGTATCTCGGTGCCCGTCTCGGTGATGCAAGCATTTCACGCATTGTCATCGAACGTACTCTCAAGATGGTGACTATCACTGTTTGTACTGCTCGTCCTGGTCTTATCATTGGTAAGGGCGGAGAAAAGGTTGATACTCTCAAGGAGGAGTTGAAGAAACTTACCCAGAAGGATGTTCAAATCAACATCTTTGAGGTTAAGAGACCTGAACTCGACGCAGTTATCGTTGCCAACAACATTGCTCGTCAGGTGGAAGGTAAGATTGCTTACCGTCGTGCTATCAAGATGGCTATCCAGAACACTATGCGTGCTGGTGCTGAAGGTATCAAGGTTCTGATCTCCGGTCGTCTCAACGGTGCAGAAATTGCTCGTTCTGAGATGTTTAAGGAAGGTCGTACTCCTCTGCATACACTTCGTGCAGACATTGACTATTGCCAGTCAGAAGCTCTGACAAAGGTAGGTCTGCTTGGTATCAAGGTATGGATTTGCCGTGGTGAGGTTTATGGCAAGAAGGATCTTGCTCCTAACTTCACTCAGCAGAAGGACAATGGTCGTGGTTTCGGCGGTGGTGACAGAAAGAACTTCCGTCGTAAGAAGAACAACAATCGCTAAAATTAGATTATCATGTTACAACCAAAAAGAACCAAATATCGCAGACCGCAAAAAGGTCGTTGCAAGGGCAATGCCATGCGTGGCAACCAGTTGGCTTTCGGCTCTTTCGGTATCAAGTCTCTCGAGACTCACTGGATTACCGCTCGCCAGATTGAGGCTGCCCGTGTTGCTATGACACGTTACATGCAGCGTGAGGGACAGAGCTGGATTCGCATCTTCCCCGATAAGCCAATCACAAAGAAGCCCGCTGATGTTCGTATGGGTAAAGGTAAGGGTGACCCCGTAGGATACGTGTTCCCCATTACTCCCGGTCGCATCATTTTCGAGATTGAAGGCGTTTCTTACGAGATCGCCAAGGAAGCACTTCGTCTGGCATCTCAGAAGCTGCCTGTTACAACGAAGTTCATTGTTAGACGTGATTACGACAAAAACGCATAATTATGAAGATTGCAGAAATTAAGGAGATGACTACTGCCGATTTGGCAGAGCGCATACAGACGGAGCAAGCTAACTACAAGCAGATGCTCCTGAACCATGCAGTATCACCCTTGGCAAATAGTGCACAGATTAAGGCTGCGCGTCGTGACATTGCACGCCTCAAGACCGTGCTTCGCCAAAGAGAGTTGAACAAATAATAAATGGTCTTAAACATGGAAGCAAGAAATTTAAGAAAGACGAGAACAGGTGTTGTCGTAAGCGACAAGATGGATAAGACCATTGTTGTAGCTGCGAAGTTTAAGGAGAAGCACCCCATCTATGGCAAGTTCGTTTCGAAGACTAAGAAGTATCATGCTCATGATGAGAAGAACGATTGCCATAAGGGTGACACCGTCCTGATTATGGAAACCCGTCCCTTGAGCAAGACCAAGAGATGGAGAGTAGTAGAAATCGTAGAAAGAGCTAAGTAATTATGATACAAGCAGAATCTAGATTAGTAGTTGCAGACAATAGCGGTGCAAAGGAAGCTATGTGCATCCGTGTGCTTGGCGGTACCCGTCGTCGCTATGCATCTGTAGGTGATGTGATTGTTGTATCTGTGAAGAGCGCAATCCCCACTAGTGAAGTTAAGAAGGGTGCAGTATCAAAGGCCTTGATTGTACGTACTAAGAAGGAAGTCCGTCGTGCTGATGGCTCCTACATTCGTTTTGATGATAACGCTTGCGTTCTCCTGAACAATGCAGGCGAGTTGCGTGGTAGTCGTATTTTCGGTCCTGTCGCTCGTGAGTTGCGTGCCGCCAACATGAAGGTGGTTTCACTGGCACCCGAAGTTCTTTAATCAATTAATGATTTCAGTAATGAGTAAGTTACACATTAAGAAAGGCGATACAGTTTACGTCAACTCTGGCAACTGCAAGGGTCAGACCGGTAAAGTGTTACAGGTGCTCGTGAAGGAGCAGCGCGCCATCGTGGAGGGAGTCAACATGGTCAGCAAGAGCCAGAAGCCCAGCGCCAAGTTCCCTCAGGGAGGTATTGTTAAGCAGGAAGCTCCCATTCAAGTTTCAAAGCTCAACCCTGTTGTGGACGGCAAGGCTGTCCGCTCCAACGGTAAGGCTATGAATGTAACTGTTAAATAATAGGAGATGTAAATAATGGCAAATACTGCAAGCCTTAAGAAAGAATATGCCGAGCGTATTGCTCCTGCGCTGAAGAAGCAGTTCAACTACTCTTCAGCAATGCAGATTCCCGTTTTGAAGAAGATTGTCATCAATCAGGGCTTGGGAATGGCAACAGCTGACAAGAAGATTATCGACGTTGCAATCAACGAGCTCTCTGCCATCACAGGTCAGAAGGCTGTTGCTACGGTTTCCAAGAAGGACGTCGCTAACTTCAAGCTTCGTAAGAAGATGCCTATTGGTGTTATGGTAACATTGCGTCGCGAGAGAATGTATGAGTTCCTCGAGAAACTCGTGCGCGTTGCTCTTCCCCGTATCCGTGACTTCAAGGGTATTGAAAGTAAGTTGGATGGCCGTGGTAACTATACCCTCGGCATTCAGGAGCAGATTATCTTCCCCGAAATCAACATCGATACCATCGATCGCATCTTGGGTATGAACATCACGTTCGTTACCACAGCTAAGACTGATGAAGAGGGTTATGCTCTGCTCAAGGAGTTCGGTCTTCCCTTTAAGAACGCTAAAAACGACTAAACAATATGGCTAAAGAATCAATGAAGGCCCGCGAGGTCAAGAGAGCAAAACTCGTGGCTAAGTATGCTGAGAAGCGTGCAGCGTTGAAGAAGATTGTGAACAGCGGTGACCCCGTTGAGGCATTCGAGGCAGCTCAGAAGCTGCAGGCAATTCCTCGCAACGCCAACCCTATCCGTCTTCATAACCGTTGCAAGCTGACCGGTCGTCCAAAGGGATACATTCGCCTGTTCGGCCTTTCACGTATTCAGTTCCGTGAGATGGCTTCAAGCGGTCTCATCCCTGGCGTTAAGAAAGCTAGCTGGTAAGGTCTCCGTCGTGCCTCCGAAAGGGTTTTGAAGTGTAAGTGTGAAATGAAGCAAGTGTAAAAGGAAAACGTGGCACGTTAAGTTCGTCATCGTAACACGCCTAGTTTGCCAACACGACACGCCAAGTTTTCTAACCCTTCAATAAGCCTTCGGAAGCGAGACAGCGAATAAGACACTATTTTAATTTTAATATTGTCGGGAGAGTCCCGATCAATTAAATTCTAAATTATATGACAGATCCAATTGCAGACTATTTGACAAGATTGCGCAACGCAATTCAGGCCAAACACAGAGTAGTGGAAGTGCCTGCGTCAAATCTTAAGAAGGAGATCACTAAGATCCTCTTCGAGAAGGGCTACATCCTGAACTACAAGTTCGTGGAAGACGGTCCTCAAGGTACAATCAAGATTGCTCTGAAGTATGACGCCGTTAACAAGGTGAATGCTATCAAGAAGCTAATCAGAATATCCACGCCCGGTATGCGTAAGTACACCGGTTACAAGGATATGCCGAGAGTTATCAACGGACTGGGTATCGCTATCCTTTCCACATCTAAGGGTGTAATGACGAACAAGGAGGCTGCCGACCTCAAGATCGGTGGTGAGGTTCTTTGCTACGTTTATTAATTTAGGGAGGAATACGTTATGTCAAGAATAGGTAAATTGCCCATAAGCATTCCTGCCGGAGTGACTATCAATGTCAGTGATGACAACAAGGTTACCGTAAAAGGCCCTAAAGGTGAAATGGCTCAGACGGTTGATCCTTCTATCAAGATCAACATTTCTGACGGTGAGGTGACTTTCGAAATCGTAGAAGAAAACGACACTGTCGAGACAAAGCAGAAGCAGGCTTTCCACGGTCTCTATCGCTCTCTCATCAACAACATGGTTGTTGGCGTGTCTGAGGGTTACAAGAAAGAGTTGGAACTGGTAGGTGTAGGTTATCGTGTATCGAATCAGGGCAACCTCCTGGAGTTTGCACTCGGCTACACACACCCCATTCTTCTTCAGCTCCCCTCTGAAATCAAGGTAGAAACAAAGTCTGAGAGAAACCAGAATCCTCTGATTATCCTCGAGTCTTGCGACAAGCAGCTCCTCGGTCAAGTATGTGCTAAGATTCGTTCTTTCCGTAAGCCAGAGCCTTATAAGGGCAAAGGTATTTTGTTCGTAGGCGAGCAGATCCGCAGAAAGTCCGGTAAGTCGGCTGGTGCCAAGTAACCTCTAAAACTGTAAGATTATGACAACAAAATTAGAAAGACGAATCAAGATTAAGTACAGAGTTCGCAATAAGATTTCTGGTACTGCAGAGCGTCCCCGTATGTCTGTCTTCAGAAGCAACAAGCAGATATATGTACAGATAATAAATGATATGAATGGTACCACTCTGGTCAGCGCCTCTTCTCTCGGCATGGAAGCATGCCCCAAGAAGGAACAGGCTGCCAAGGTCGGCGAACTGGCTGCCAAGAAGGCTCTCGAAGCAGGCATCACCACAGTCGTATTTGACCGTAATGGTTACCTCTATCATGGCAGAGTGAAGGAAGTTGCTGATGCAGCACGTAACGGTGGACTTAAATTCTAATGAACTATGGCAAATAAAGTTAAGATAAACAGCGAAATGGAGCTGAAGGATAGGCTCGTAGCAATCAACCGCGTAACTAAGGTTACAAAGGGTGGTCGCACGTTCACCTTCGCCGCTATTGTTGTTGTTGGTAACGAGAATGGTATCATTGGTTGGGGCCTCGGCAAGGCCGGTGAAGTCACCGCCGCTATTGCCAAAGGTGTAGAGTCAGCCAAGAAGAATCTGGTACAGGTCCCCGTCTATAATGGCACAGTTCCTCATGAGGCAGCTGCCAAGTTCGGTGGTGCCAATGTGCTCATCATGCCTGCTTCTCACGGTACTGGCGTTGTTGCCGGCGGTGCTATGCGTGCCGTCCTCGACAGCGTAGGCATCACGGACTGTCTGGCTAAGTCTAAGGGTTCTTCCAACCCCCACAACTTGGTTAAGGCAACCATCGCAGCTCTCTCACAGATTCGCGACCCCAAGACCGTTGCTGCCAACCGTGGTATCAGTGTAGAAAAAGTATTTAGAGGATAAGGAGGTAAAGTATGGCAACTATCAAAGTACAACAAGTAAGAAGCCGCATTCATGCTCCTCGCACTCAGAAGGCCACATTGGATACTCTGGGTCTGAGAAAAATGAATCAGGTTGTCGAGATTGAAGATAATGCCTCTAATCGTGGCTTGATTAAAGCAGTTCATCATCTGGTGAAGGTGATTGACTGATAGTATGAACAATTAACTTCGATTATATTATGAAATTGAATAATTTGAAACCTGCTGCCGGATCAACTCATAGTCGTAGAAGACTTGGTCGTGGTCCCGGTTCTGGCTTGGGTGGCACTTCTACCCGTGGCCATAAGGGTGCCAAGGCTCGTTCCGGTTACAAGAGAAAGATCGGTTTCGAGGGTGGTCAGATGCCTCTGCAGCGTCGTCTGCCTAAGTTCGGCTTCAAGAATATCAACCGTGTAGAATATCAAGTGGTAAATCTCTCTTCTATTCAGAAACTTGCAGAAAAGAAGAATCTGGAGAAGATTACCATTGAAGACATGGTCGTAGCAGGATTGGTTTCTCCCAAAGGTCTGGTTAAGGTTCTTGGTAACGGTACTCTGACCGCAAAGGTTGAGGTTGAAGCCAATGCCTTCTCCAAGACAGCAGAGGAAGCTATCCAGAATGTAGGTGGTACCGCAACTAAACTTTGATCCTGATGAAGAAGTTTATTGAAACATTAAAGAACATCTGGCACATTGAGGATCTGCGCACCAGACTCCTCATCACGCTGGCATTTGCTGCAATGTATCGATTTGGATCAGTCATTGTCCTTCCCGGTATCAATCCGGAGGCATTGACCGCTCTGAGGGAGCAGACCAGCACGGGACTTATGTCTCTGCTGAACATGTTCTCTGGTGGCGCATTCTCTAATGCATCCATCTTTGCATTGGGTATCATGCCCTATATCTCGGCATCCATCGTCATCCAGCTCTTTGCTTTCGTTGTGCCTTATTTCCAAAAGATGCAGCGCGAAGGCGAAAGCGGACGTCGCAAGATGAATCAGTACACACGTTGGCTGACAATGGCCATCCTGCTCGTACAGGCTCCATCATACTTGGTGAATCTGAATGTTCAGGCAGGTGGTGCAATCAATCCCAACATAGATCATACTCTGTTCTTCATCGCAAGCACAGTCATTCTCGCAGCTGGTAGCATGTTCATCCTCTGGATTGGCGAGCGTATCACTGACAAGGGTATAGGTAATGGCGTATCACTCATCATTATGTTGGGTATCATAGCTCGTCTGCCGACCGCTCTTAAGCAAGAACTTGTTTCTCGTCTGAGCAATATGGCAGGTGGTGGCTTGATTATGTTCATCATCGAACTGGTGCTCCTCTTTGCTGTCATCCTCGCAGCTATCATGCTCGTTCAGGGTGTCCGTAAGGTGCCTGTACAGTATGCCAAGAGAATGGTCGCAGGTCAGCAGGTAGGTGGCGTTCGTCAGTATATTCCTCTCAAGGTGTTTGCTGCTAACGTGATGCCTATCATCTTCGCACAGGCCATCATGTTTATCCCCATCACTCTGCTTGGTCTTGTTGCCCCAGGTGGTCAGGCTGCATCGCCTGTCCTCATGGCACTCTCCGACCATACAAGTTGGGCATATAACATTGTCTTCGCTCTGCTGATCATTGCCTTTACATATTTCTATACTGCCATTACCCTGAACCCTGTTCAGATGGCAGAGGATATGAAGCGCAACAACGGTTTTATCCCTGGCATCCGTCCTGGTAAGGAAACCGCAGACTTCATCGACAAGATAATGGACCGCATCACGCTACCTGGTTCTCTGTTCCTGGCGGCTATTGCATGTATGCCTGCTTTTGCAGGATTGCTCAATGTCAAGCCTGAGTTCGCTCAGTTCTTTGGCGGAACATCTCTGCTCATCCTCGTCGGTGTAGTTCTCGATACGCTCCAGCAGATTGAGAGTCATCTGCTCATGAGGCACTATGATGGCTTGTTGAGCTCCGGCCGCATACATGGCCGCTCTGGTATATCTTCACGTTAAGGAATAGTCACCAGCGGATGATATTTCTTAAGACAGAAGACGAGATAGAATTAATGCGAGCTGCCAACCAGCTTGTTGCCAAGACACTGGCCGAAGTGGGGAAACATATCAGGCCAGGAGTTACGACAAAGGAGTTGGACAGGGTAGCGGAAGAGTTTATACGCGACAATGGTGCGGTGCCTACCTTCAAAGGTTTTCCTAATCCTTGTGGAGGCACACCGTTTCCCGCGTCGATTTGCACCTCAGTCAATGATGTTGTGGTGCATGGTGTCCCCAACGACACGCCGTTAGCGAACGGAGATATCGTGTCGGTGGACTGCGGAGTACTTCTGAATGAATTCAACGGAGATTCTTGCTACACATTCTGTGTGGGTGAGGTAACGGAAGAAGTTGCTCAGTTGCTCGATGTCACGAAGAAAGCCCTCTATGAGGGAATCGCCAGTGCCCAGCAGGGCAAGCGCATCGGTGACATTGGTTATGCAGTGCAGACACTTTGCGAGTCTCATGGCTACGGAGTCGTTCGCGAGTTCGTTGGTCATGGCATAGGGCGCAAGATGCATGAAGACCCTCAGGTTCCCAATTACGGGAGGAAAGGTAATGGTCCGATGATAAAGAGCGGACTTTGCATCGCGATAGAGCCTATGATATCGATGGGCAGTCCGAAGATATATATGTGTGATGACAACTGGACCATCAAGACGCGCGACGGAAAACCTTCAGCCCACTTCGAGCACACTATTGCAGTGCATAAGGGCAAGGTTGAAATTCTGTCTTCCTTCGAAGATATAGAAAAGACTAAATAAACAAGTATGGCAAAACAAGCTGTTATAGAACAAGATGGTGTGATTGTGGAATCGCTATCGAATGCGATGTTCCGAGTTGAACTTGAGATTGGACAGAAGATAATCTGTAACATCTCTGGCAAAATGAGGATGCATTACATCAAGATACTTCCTGGTGATAAGGTTAAAGTGGAGATGAGTCCGTATGACCTGACGAAAGGACGTATCGTATTCAGATACAAATAAAAACATCAATATGAAAACAAGAGCTTCTTTAAAAAAACGTACCCCAGACTGCAAAATAGTTCGTCGCAAGGGCCGTTTGTATGTTATTAACAAGAAAAACCCTAAGTACAAGATGCGCCAGGGTTAGTCATTATTGCAAATTAGAAAAGTATAGTATATGGCAATTAGAATTGTTGGTGTAGATTTACCTCAGAACAAACGAGGTGAAATCGCTTTGACCTATATTTTCGGTATAGGTCGTAGTAGCTCCGCCAAGATCCTTGAGAAGGCTGGCGTGGACAAGGACAAGAAGGTTACTGAATGGACTGATGACGAGGCAGGAAAGATTCGTGAGATTATCGGTGCCGAGTATAAGGTTGAGGGTGACCTCCGCTCTGAAATTACAATGAATATTAAGCGCCTTATGGATATAGGCTGCTATCGTGGAGTTCGTCATCGTAATGGTCTTCCCGTTCGTGGTCAGAGCACTAAGAATAATGCTCGCACACGTAAGGGTAAGAAGAAGACTGTTGCAAACAAGAAAAAGGCTACTAAATAATAATTGATATGGCAAAGAAAACAGTTGCTACAAAGAAGAGAGTAGTGAAGGTTGACGCAATGGGTCAGCTCCACGTACACAGCTCGTTCAACAATATCATTGTCTCTTTGGCCAATAGCGAAGGTCAGGTTATTTCTTGGTCTTCTGCTGGAAAGATGGGTTTCCGTGGCTCTAAGAAGAACACTCCTTATGCTGCACAGATGGCTGCTCAGGATTGTGCAAAGACTGCATACGATCTGGGTCTGCGCAAGGTGAAGGCATACGTCAAGGGTCCAGGCAATGGTCGCGAGTCAGCAATCCGCACTGTTCATGGTGCAGGTATCGAAGTGGTTGAGATTATCGACGTTACTCCACTTCCTCACAATGGCTGTCGCCCTCCAAAGAGAAGAAGAGTTTAATATGATTTTTAGGTCAAACATAAATAGTTAGATAAAATGGCAAGATATACAGGACCTAAGTCAAGGATTGACCGTCGCTTCGGCGAGGCTATCCTGGGAAATCCGAAAGTACAGGCTAAGCGTAACTTCCCTCCTGGTCAGCATGGTAACAACCGTCGTCGTAAGACTTCTGAATATGGCATCATGCTTGCAGAGAAGCAGAAGGCTAAGTACACCTATGGTGTTCTGGAGAAGCAGTTCCGCAATATGTTCGAAAAGGCTGCTCGCACTAGTGGCATTACTGGTGAGATCCTCCTTCAGAACCTTGAAAGTCGTCTTGACAACATCGTTTACCGTCTGGGCATTGCTCCCACTCGTCGTGCTGCTCGTCAGCTTGTTAACCACAAGCACATTGTAGTTGACGGACAAGTGGTAGGTATCCCTTCTTATAGTGTTAAGCCCGGTCAGGTAGTAGGTGTTCGCGAGCGCAGCAAGAGCCTTGAGGTTGTAGAGAATGCTCTGGCAGGCTTCAACCACTCCAAGTATCCTTGGATTGAGTGGGATGAGAGTCAGAAGGCAGGCAAGTATCTTCACAAGCCTGACCGTGCAGACATTCCCGAGACTATTAAGGAACAATTGATCGTTGAGTTGTACTCTAAATAAAATATAAGAATGGCGATATTAGCATTTCAAAAACCCGATAAGGTTATAATGTTGGAGGCGGATGACAAGTACGGTAAGTTCGAATTCCGCCCCTTGGAAGGTGGTTTTGGTACTACCATTGGTAATGCTTTACGCCGCATCCTTCTCTCCTCGCTTGATGGCTTTGCTATCAACACAGTATCTATTTCTGGTGTAGAGCACGAGTTTGCTACTGTGCCTGGAGTTAAGGAAGATGTCACCAACATTATATTGAACCTGAAGCAGGTAAGATTCAAGCAGGTTGTAGAAGACTTTGAGACAGAGAAAGTTGCCATCACAGTCGAGAACGTTACTGAGTTCAAGGCTGGTGACTTCAACAAGTATCTTGTTGGCTTCGAAGTGTTGAACCCCGAATTGGTGATTTGCCATCTGGACCCCAAGGCGTCCTTGCGTATGGAAATCAATATCAATAAGGGTAGGGGCTATGTCCCTGCAGACGAGAACCGTCCCTTCTGCACCGATGTGAATGTTATCCCTATCGATTCAATTTACACTCCAATCAGGAATGTCAAGTACGCAGTAGAAAACTTCCGCGTAGAGCAGAAGACTGACTACGAGAAACTTGTGCTTGAGATTACTACTGATGGTTCCATTCACCCGAAGGATGCGCTCAAGGAAGCTGCTCGCATCCTCATTCACCACTTCATGTTGTTCTCCGACGAGAAGATTACGCTCGAGAACAGCGAGATGGACGTGAATGAGGAATTCGACGAGGAGGTTCTGCACATGCGTCAACTCCTGAAGACGAAGCTGGTGGATATGGACTTGTCTGTACGCGCACTGAACTGCCTCAAGGCAGCCGACGTCGATACACTCGGCGACCTCGTACAGTACAACAAGACCGACCTGCTTAAGTTCAGGAACTTCGGCAAGAAATCGCTCACGGAGCTTGATGATTTGCTCGAGAGTCTGAATCTGTCGTTTGGAACGGATATTTCTAAGTATAAATTAGATAAAGAATAAAAAGTCATGAGACATAATAAGAAATTCAACCATTTGGGTCGTACTGCATCCCACAGAGCAGCTATGTTGAGCAACATGGCCGTGTCTCTGATCATGCACAAAAGAATCACTACGACCCTCGCCAAGGCAAAGGCCTTGAAGAAGTATGTAGAGCCTCTTATCACTAAGTCGAAGGAGGATACTACCAATTCACGTCGTGTCGTGTTCAGCTATTTGCAGGACAAGCACGCCATCACGGAACTCTTTACGGTAATCTCTCAGAAGGTTGCTGACCGTCCTGGTGGCTACACTCGCATCATTAAGACGGGTTTCCGTGCAAGTGATGCTGCTCCCATGTGCTTCATCGAGCTTGTTGACTTCGATGAAAACATGGCTAAGACTGCTAAGAAGGCAAAGCGCACACGTCGTTCTTCTAAGAAGGCTACTACTGCTCCTGCAGCTGAAGAGGCTGCTCCAGTAGCTGAAGCTGAGGCACCTGCAGAAGAAGTTGCAGAGACTGCAGCTCCTGCAGAAGAAGCTCAAGAATAATTCTAAATTGCAATAATGAAGCCGCTTCGTCCGTGAAGGATGGAGCGGCTTTTTGTTATATCGATAGTCATGGGCAGGGGCGTTAGCAAACGTGACGTGTGTCGTTGGCCAACGTCACGTGTTACGATTGCCAACTTAACGTGCCTAGTTTGCAAACTTGACTGCATGCTATCGGATGTGCCTTGATGTGCTTCTGCAAGTTCAGGTAATGAAAAAGGTTTTCGAGATAAAGAATTATGCCGGATGACTTGGGCCTTTCGTTTCTTTTTCGTACCTTTGTCCCAAATTTTCTACTATAAACAAGCTATAACGATGAAAAGTAAATTTTTCCTTCTTGGCCTGATGTTTGCCGTTACGGCTCAGGCTGAAAACTTTGCGCAGTACGTTAATCCTGTCATTGGCACGGGCGACCACGGACATGTCTTCGTGGGTGCTAATGTGCCTTTTGGTATGGTGAATGCTGGTCCGACGCAGATTGAGACGGGTTGGGACTGGTGTTCCGGCTACCATGAAAGTGGCAAGAAGATTATCGGTTTTGCCCAGATGCATTTGAGCGGAACTGGTTGTGGCGACTTGGGAGACATCGGTCTGATGCCTGTCTATGAGGACGTGGAACTCACTCGCGAGGGTATTGCCAGTGAATACCGTCATGAAACGGAAATCTTAGCACCTGGCTATTACCGTGTTATCCTCGACCGTTTCCACATTCAGGCAGAGGTGACAGCCACTGAACGTACCGCTCTCTATCGCTTCACTTTCCCTCGTGGCAGTAACAACGCTCGCATCATCATCGACTTGGAGAATACCATTGGCGATGATGCCCGCGACACTCGCGTAGTTCCTGTCGACGACTACACTTTGATGGGCTATCGTCGCAGCCATGGTTGGGCAAACGATCAGATTGTTTACTTCTGCATGAAGTTCAGCAAGCCCATCCACAACTGGCTGAGTGAAGGGCCAGATGCGAAGTATGGGATAGCGACTTTCGAAGTTGGACCTGGTGACGACGTGATGGTCAAAGTGGCTCTCTCACCCACAAGCGAGGCAAACGCACTTCTCAACATGAATGCCGAGCAGCCTAATGGCTTCGACTTCGATGGTGTTGCCGAGGCCGCTACTGAGGCTTGGAATCAGCAACTCTCTCGCATCAAAGCCACTTTCCGTACTGAACGCGAACGTACTATCTTCTACACGGCAATGTATCACTATATGGTAGCGCCCCAACTCTGGAACGATGTAACGGGTGATTATATGGGTGCGGACCTGAAGGTTCATCGTGGAGCCGATTATAATACGCTCACAACTTGGAGCCTTTGGGACACTTATCGTGCTGCCCATCCTCTGGCAACCATCATCATGCCTGACCGTATGCGCGACTATGCCAAGACGATGCTTGCCATCTATCGCGAATGGGGCGAGTTGCCAGTATGGCATCTTGTAAGTAACGACACCTATTGCATGGTGGGCGAGCCTGCCGTTCCAGTTCTGGCAGATATCATTCTGAAGGGTGAAGCAGGCGATATCGACATCGATGAAGCCTACGAAGCAGTTTGTGCAAGCATGCTTCCCACAGAATATGCAAAGGTTCGTCGAGTTCCTCTTCGTGGTAAAGACTATCTTGCAGAACTCGGTTATCTGCCTTACGACGGTCGCGAAGGTGAAGTCGTTGGCAAGAGCATGGAGTACTTCATCGCATCTTGGGCAGCAGCTCAGCTCGCAGGAAAACTTGGTCACAAGGAAGACAGCGTTCGTTTCTACGAGATTAGCATGAACTACAAGAAACTCTACGACCGTCGTGTCAACGTAATGCGTGCACTCGATATGAAAGGAGAGTTCCGTCCGTTGCCTCCCAACTTCAATCCAAATCAGCAGACACGCGACTATACCGAAGGCAATCCCTGGCAGTACACGTTCCTCGTACCTCATGATGTGAAAGGACTTGCTGAGGTGATGGGTGGAGATAAGGCTCTCGACAAGCGTCTGGACGACTTGCTGGCAGCCAGCAGCGACCTTGGTGCAGGTGCTGCACCCGACATCTCAGGCCTTATCGGTCAGTATGCTCATGGCAATGAACCCAGCCATCACATCCTCTATATGTACAATTATGTAGGTCAACCTCGTAAGGCGCAGAAGTGGATTCGTCAGGTAATGGATGAACTCTATACTGACCAGCCAGCAGGTCTTTGCGGCAATGAGGACGTCGGCCAGATGTCGGCTTGGTACATCCTCTCAGCCCTTGGCTTCTATCAGGTTGAGCCTTGTGGTGGTGTTTATCAGCTTGGTTCGCCCATCGTGGAAGAGGCTGTTATTCCTGTCGGCGAGGGTAAGACTTTCACCATCCGTACTCACGACGGCAGCGACAAAGCCATCTATGTCAAGAAGTATGTGCTGAACGGCAAACCGCTCAAGGGCACAACGATCACTCACGAGCAGATTATGGCTGGTGGTACGCTGGATGTGTATATGACAGCGAAGTAAAAGAATAAAAGGTAAAAAGACAATAAATACTATACGACTATGAAGAAACTCATATTTGCCCTGTTGATGAGCGCGCCAATGTCCGCCTTCAGCAATACGAACTACACTATACCTGAGCCTGCAAAGAAGCAGCAAGTGGCAGTACAGAGCACCATCAAGGACCTCCGTCCTGCGCCTGAAAAGCGTCTTTTCCGTAGCGAATCAGTCGAGAAGCAAATCCTTGACCTCAAGCAGAAACTTACTTCTATTGATCCTAAATTGTATTGGATGTTCGTCAACTGCTTCCCAAATACGCTCGATACGACTGTTTGGTACAGCAATGAAAGTGGTGACGACGACACATTCGTCATTACAGGCGATATCGAGGCAATGTGGCTTCGCGATAGTGCCGCACAGGTTTGGCCCTATCTGCGCTATGTGAATCAGGACGAGCCGCTGCGTCATCTTATTCGTGGCGTTATCCGTCGTCAGTTCGCTTGCATCCTTATCGATCCCTATGCCAATGCCTTCAACATTAAACCAAAAGATGGCGAATGGCAGAAGGACGAGACAGACATGAAGTTGGAACTGCATGAAAGGAAGTACGAAATTGACTCTCTATGCTATCCCTTGCGCCTTGCTTACGCTTATTGGCAGAAGACTGGCGACAGCAGCATCTTTGACGAGACTTGGCTCAAAGTGGTGCGTGCCACACTCGATGTGTTCCGCGACCAACAGAACTGGAATGGATATAAGACGAACTATCACTTCCGTCGTCAGACAAAAGCTTATCACGACACTCGAAGCAACGCGGGTTATGGCCATCCGGGCAAGGCTTGTGGCCTCATTGCCAGTGCTTTCCGTCCCAGCGACGACAGCACAATCTTCCCTTACCTTGTGCCCTCGAACTTCTTTGCAGTAAGTGTTTTGCGTAAGGCAGCAACCATCTTGCGTTCTGTGAACAAGGAGAAGGTGCTTGCAGGCGAGTGTGAGCAGATGGCAAGCCAAGTGGAAACTGCCTTGAAGGAATATGCCGTAGTGGAACATCCCAAGTATGGTCCCATCTATGCCTTCGAGGTTGATGGTTACGGAAGCTATCTCCTTATGGACGACAGCAATGCTCCCAGCTTGCTCTGCCTGCCTTATTTGACCGACGTCGACATTGACGACCCCATTTATCAGAATACGCGCAAGTTCGTTTGGAGTGAGGACAATCCCTACTTCTTCAAAGGAAAGGCCGGCGAAGGCATTGGTGGTCCTCATTGTGGCCTTGATAAGCCTTGGCCCATGTCATTGGTTATGAAGGCTTTCACCACTAATGATCGTGCAGAGAAGGAGTGGTGTGTGCAGGAAATCCTTAAGACCGACGGCGGCAAAGGCTTCATGCACGAGTCCTTCAACAAGGACGATGCAACGGACTATACACGCAGTTGGTTCGCATGGGCCAATACAATCTTTGGCGAACTCATCGTAGATATGTATGCAGAATAACGGAAGAAAGATCTTGCATGGAGCCCTCATCGTGGGGCTCTTTGCTTTTATAAATGTGCTGACCGCTTGTACAGACGGTCTGAAGCAAGAGGAACAGGATGCACTCGACTTCCTTTATGCGGGAATGCCGCTGTCCGACAGTGTGGATTATCCACGTGAATTCTGGGAAGCTAACGTGAGAGTTGCGCTGAAAGCACGCCATGAAATGCCTTGGGGCGAAAAGGTTCCTGGCCGAGAATGGCGTCATTTTGTACTTCCTTTGCGTGTCAACAATGAGGACCTCGACTCGTTCCGCATCGCCTATTACGATGAGTTGAAGGCGCGTGTCGAAGGTAAGACGATGTATTCAGCCGTGCTTGAGGTGAACCATTGGTGTCATGAACATGTCAGCTACCAACCCAGCGACAGCCGTACTTCCTCGCCGATGAACACACTTCGCTCTGCCATAGGACGTTGTGGAGAAGAGAGTACTTTCACGGTTACTGCTCTTCGCACCATCGGCATCCCTGCCAGACAAGTTTATACACCTCGCTGGGCACACACGGATGACAACCATGCTTGGGTGGAAGCATGGGTCGATGGAAGGTGGTACTTCTTAGGCGCTTGCGAACCAGAGCCGGTGCTGAACCTCGGTTGGTTCAACGAATCGGCCAGCAGAGGCATGCTCATGCACACGAAAGTCTTTGGTGATTATACGGGACCAGAGGATGTGGTGAACAAGACGGCGTGTTACACGGAGATAAATGTCACGAAGAACTATGTCGATGTGGCTTCCATCATAGTTACTGTGCTTGGCCAGGACAGCCTTCCTGTCGAGGGTGCAACGGTCGATTACCGACTTTATAACTACGCAGAGTTCTACCCAATCGTGTCGAAACAGAGTGATGTGAAGGGGCAGTCTTCGTTGACTTGCGGCAAGGGCGACCTGATTGTCTGGGCAAGCAAGGACGGCAAGTTCGGTTTCAAGAAAGTGAGCGTTGGCAAGGAAGCCTTGGTGACTGTTGTCCTCGACAAGGATAGCACGTACACGGCATCGCTTGAACTCGACCTGAATCCACCTTATGGAAAAGACAACAAGCCTGAGGTAAGCCCTGAAGCCATTCGTGCCAATCGCAAACGTCTTGCTGAAGAAGACAGCATTCGCATCGCCTATATGAAACAAGCTTTCTGTCAAGATGGCGAACAGAACAGCCCTGAAGTTTTGGCACGAGCCAATTGGCAAACCATCGAAGCCTTCAAGAAGAGCGATGCTGCCAAGAAATGCAAGGGCGATGTCCTCAAGACACTTGCCCGCAAGGACTATCGTGATGTCACACTCGAAGTGCTTCTGGATGTGGCAAAGAACACGAACTACTCCGAAAGTCCGCTTTGGAATCGCTATGTGCTTTGCCCACGCGTCAGCAATGAACGTCTCACTCCTTGTCGTGGAGCGCTTTCCGAGAGGTTCCAGGGCATGACGGCAGAACAGCTTTTGCAGTGGGTGACGGACAGCATAACGGTCGATGATACACGCAATCCGCAGCATCTTTGCATGAGTCCGCTTGGTGTGTTGCGTCATCAGACATGCGATGCTCACAGTCGCGACATTTTCTTTGTCTCAGCGGCTCGTAGCATAGGCATTCCCGCTCGCATCGACGAAGTGACGGGCAAAGTGCAATGGGCTGACATCACGACTGATGAGTGGCACGATGTAGCCTTTGGCTCCGCTCAAGAACAAACGGCTCCTCAAGGCTCTTTGCGCTTCACATATACGGACCAGAAGATAAAGGAGGACCCTTCCTATTATTCGCATTTTGCGCTTTCGCGTATCGAAAATGGTCGTCCGAAAGTGCAGGAGTTCCCAGAAAACGCGACTTGGAGAGGGACTTTTGCTGATGGCGTGAACGTCGATGCAGGGCAGTATATGCTTCTTAGCGGCACTCGTCTGGCGAATGGAGGTGTTTGGGCAAACCTCGAGATATTCGGCGTTGAGGCTCAGAAGCAGAAGAGTGTTCCTTTGCGACTGCGTGCTGATGAAGAGCACCTGCATGTCATCGGCAACTTTAACTGCGAGAACTACTTCACGAATGCAAGAGGTGTCCACAAGAAGATACTCGAAACGACTGGTCGAGGCTTTTATATGATTGCCCTTATCCGCAGTGGACACGAGCCAAGCACGCACCTTCTCCATGACATGGAGGCAGCCAACATCCATCTCTCGCAGTGGTCGCAGTGCTATCTCATGCTTTTCCCAAGCCAGGAAGATTATGCTAACTTCGACCGCAAAGAGTTCGATGGCCTGCCAAGCAACGTGCTCTTCGGAGTTGCAGACCCTGAAACAATCGAGGCGATGCACATCGAGGAACTCACTCACGGCAACCAGGAACTGCCTCTCCTCTTGCTTTGCGACACTTTCAACCGCGTCGTCTGGTATCGTCAGGGCTACAACATCGGCCTTGCTGACCAGTTGATGGACGCGCTTCGAAAGATCATCCTGAAAGAGTAAATGTGTTTCATAGCCAGTACTCCCATGGTGGTACTGGAGTACTCCCACGGTGGTACTGGAGTTTTCCCACGGGAGTACTGGCTATGTCCTTAGGTTTGTTGGAATCTTCTCCGTGGATTATCGTCGAACGATACCTTCCTTCTTGCAGATGATGGCTGCATAGACGAGGATGAGCAAAGTGCTGATGGCGAGGTAGCAATACATCGGCCAATCGGTCGGAACGAGCGACATCACCCAGTAGAAAAGGGCTGCGATGAAGATGTAGGCAGCTATCGAACGGATAGGATAGGGGATGGGATTGATTCGCTGCCCTACGAAATAGCTCAGAAGCATCGATGTTCCGTATCCCGCAACACCTCCCCAGGCACAAGCCATATAGCTGTAATGGGGAATGCCCCACAAGTTGATGGCAAGAAGCACGATGCATCCGGCCAGGGAGAACAGGGCGCCGTAGTAGGTTTTGTCAATCAACTTGTACCAGAAGGAAAGGTTGAAGTAGATGCCCATCATGATTTCTGCAGCCATTACTATGGGAATGACGCGCAAGCCGTCCCAGTAATCGGAGCCAATCATATAGCGAAGAACGGGCAGCCAACCCATCACACAAAGGAACGCAAGCAGGGTGAAGATGATGAAGTACTTCATTCCCAGGGCGTAATACTCGTCTTTGTCGGCATCTTTAGCCTTTGAGAAGACGATGGGCTCGTAAGCAAATCGGAAGGCTTGGGTAATCATGGCCATAATCATGGCAATCTTCACGCAACTGCCATACACGCCAAGTTCGACGTTGGCCTGTGCTTCGTCGGGATAAACCTTTGGGAAAAGTATCTTATCAGCCACTTGATTCAGGATGCCCATCACGCTCAAAAGGAGTATCGGCCACGAGTAGGAAAGCATCCTTCGAAGCAGTCCTGCATCGAACTTCCAATGTATCTTGAACAGATCAGGAATGAAGAAAAGGGTGATGAAGCTCGTGCAAAGCAGGTTTATGAAGAAGACATAGAACACGCTTGTCTTGCCAAGAAGGACGAAATATATGAGGTTGAGCGCGATGTTGAGGAAGATGAAGAGCATCTTCAGCGACATGAAACGAATGGGGCGATGCTGGAAACGAAGGAAACAGAAAGGCAAAGCCTGCAAAGCATCCAGGGCAACCACCGTCGCCATCATCATCAAGTATTCCGGGTGAGCTGCGTATCCGAGGTAGTTCGAAATGGGCGAGATGAAACCGAAGACCATCAAAAGGAAGAAGACGGACAGGCTCCCAACCATCGTAAAGCCGGTAGAGAAGACCGTATCGGGAGTCTCTCGTTCATCGTTGGCAAATCGGAACATCGTCGTTTCCATGCCAAATGTCAGTATGGCGAAGAAGAGAGCCGTGTATGCATACATGTTCGTGTTCACGCCATAGTCGCCTGAAGCCTTGGGCATGTAGTGTGTGTAGAGCGGCACGAGCAGGTAGTTGAGGAAACGACCCACGATGCTCGAGAGCCCGTAGATGGCTGTATCTTTCGCTAAAGCCTTGAAGTTTGCCATGTTAATCAAGAATTAAGGAGACGGGACAATGGTCGCTTCCCATGATATCGTCACATATCTCAGCCGATTGTAAACGCGACGCAAGCCGTTCAGACACAAGGAAATAGTCGATACGCCAGCCCACGTTCTTCTCTCTGGCATGGAATCGGTAGCTCCACCAACTGTAGCGATCGGTCGCGTCGGGATAGAAGTGGCGGAACGTATCGATGAATCCGCTGCCAAGCAACACAGTCATCTTCTCCCTCTCCTCATCCGTGAAACCTGCGTTCATGCGGTTCGTCTTCGGATTCTTCAGGTCAATCTCTTCGTGAGCCACATTCATGTCGCCACACACAACGACTGGCTTCTTCTTGTCCAACTCAAGAAGATACTGGCGGAAGGCATCCTCCCAAGTCATTCTGTAGTTGAGCCGACGCAATCCATCCTGGCTGTTTGGCGTATAGACGCACACCAGATAGTGGTCCGCCATCTCGAGCGTGATGACACGTCCCTCGTGGTCGTGCTCCTCGATGCCCAGTCCGTAAGTCACTTTGACAGGTGTGTGTTTGGTGAAGATAGCGGTTCCAGAGTAACCTTTCTTCTCTGCGTAGTTCCAATAGGACTGGTATCCTGGGAAATTCAGGTCGAGTTGTCCTGCTTGCAGCTTAGTCTCTTGAAGGCAGAAGAAGTCGGCATCGAGCTGAGCAAACACTTCGCCGAAGTTTTTGCCTACAACTGCACGAAGTCCGTTGACGTTCCAACTGATGTATTTCATAGTGAATAATGCGTTATTATGCGCAAAGTTACAAAAAAACTACGAACTATGAGCTATGAACTATGAACTTTTTCGTATCTTTGCACAAACAATTATGCGAGTATGAGCAAAACTTGGGGAATGACAATGGGCTGTCTTGTTTGCTGCGGATTGGTTGCCGTCGGCATGTTGTTACAACTGACGACAGGGCCAGTCAGGTGGGATGCAATGGCTTCTCCAGTCAATATCATTGTGCTGACAGTACTGCTGCTTGGCATCCTGACGATGCATCTGTGTAGAGGCAAAGTTCGTCTGTTCCGCTGGATGGCAACACTCCAGGCAGGCATTCCGGCAATGGTGGCATGCGCTATGCTGACCGTCCTGATGGGAGTTACAAGGCAAGTTCCATCAGGACACCAGCCTACGGAACCCTTTGGCATTTCCTCCATGCTCACTTTTTGGCCGTTCGTCCTCTCATATACATGGCTTGTGGTGCTCGTCGGAATGGTGTGCATGACGCGATTACTTCAGCCATCTTGGCGAAACATTCCTTTCCTGCTCAATCACTTGGGACTCTTCATCGCCCTTGTTGCCGGCACGCTTGGCAACGCGGACATGCAGGACTTGCGAATGGTGGTGCAGGAAGGAAAGACGGAATGGCGGGCTGTTGACTCAAAGCACAGAGTGCTTCAGATGCCCATAGGCATAGAACTTCATGATTTTTCCATGGAGCTTCATGAGTCTTCCCTCGCTCCGAAGAGCTTCTCGTCAGCCGTTTCCGTATATACTAAGCGTGGAGTTGTGGTCAGCGACACCATTCGCGTGAACAAACCTCTCACGGTTCGTGGGTGGAAGATATACCAGTACAGCTACGACGAGGCACGTGGCAACGAGAGCGATATCAGCGTCTTCGAACTTGTTCGCGACCCTTGGTTGCCCTTCGTATATATAGGTATTTTCATGATGTTGGCAGGTGCATTAAGTATTTTTGTTTGTAAGAAATGGTAACTTGGAATGATCTTTGGCTTTTTGCTCTGCCCGCCTTGGTGTGTTGGACAGTTGCAGCATTGCTTTCGCTTCGTGGTGGAAAGAGAGGTTATGTTTATCTATTGACCATTTGCGGCTTGCTCATCTTCGGCTCGTATATTGGTTTGATGTGGATTTCGCTGGAGCGTCCGCCCATGCGAACAATGGGTGAAACGCGACTCTGGTACTCCTTCTTCCTCCCCCTCGTAGGTTTGATTACCTATAGCCGCTGGCAATATCGGTGGATTCTTTCTTTCAGTACATTGCTCAGCGCAGTCTTTCTTTGCATTAACATCCTGAAACCCGAGATACATAGCAAGGAGATGATGCCAGCTTTGCAGAGTCCTTGGTTCGCTCCACACGTCATTATCTATATGTTTGCCTATGCCACGACGGGTGTCGCAACACTGATGGCCCTGTGGCAACTCTTTAGGAAACAAGATCAATTGGCTGCCATCGATAACCTGACCAGAGTGGGTCTGTCGTTCCTTACCATCGGTATGCTCTTCGGAGCATTGTGGGCCAAGGAGGCATGGGGCACATATTGGTCGTGGGACCCAAAGGAGACGTGGGCTGCTGCAACGTGGTTCTGCTACCTCATCTACGTGCATTTGCGCAAGAGTCGTCCTGCAGCAATCACTCCAGCATTGTTGTGGCAGGTAATTTGTTTCCTGTGCCTACAGATGTGTTGGTGGGGAATAAACTATCTTCCTTCTGCTCAAGGCATAAGTGTTCACACATATGGGAGTTGATTTTAACCTGTGAAATTTGCAGATGTCGGCAAATCATATTATCTTTGTAGCACGTTTACACATTATTTATAATATATTATGGTAAAGCACATCATACTTTGGAAGTTGAAAGACGACCTTTCAGAAGAAGAGAAGCAGCGTGTCAAACAGGACATTAAGGCAGGTCTGGAGGGCTTGGCTGGCCGCATTCCCGGTCTGTTAAACATTGTTGTGAATGTTGACGGACGACTTGATTCTTCCAATGCAGACGTGATGCTCGACAGCACTTTCACAGATGAGGCTGCGCTGAAAGCCTATGCTGTGCACCCAGAACATGTGGCTGTGGCAGACGGAAAGGTGCGTCCCTTTACCTGCCTTCGCACGTGTCTTGACTACATGACTAATGACTAAATCTACGAATATGAAAGGAATTGTTCTTGCCGGAGGCTCCGGCACTCGGTTATATCCCATTACGAAAGGCATCAGCAAACAGCTCATGCCTATCTACGACAAACCGATGATTTACTATCCCATCAGCGTGCTTATGCAGGCAGGGATACGCGAGATTCTCATTATCTCCACGCCTTTCGACCTGCCAGGCTTCAAACGTTTGCTTGGCGACGGCAGCGACTACGGCGTTCATTTCGTGTATGCCGAACAGCCTTCGCCTGATGGATTGGCACAAGCCTTTACCATCGGAGCAGACTTTATCGGAGATGATTGTGCATGCCTCGTGCTTGGAGATAACATTTTCCAAGGAAATGGTTTCAGCGAAATGCTGAAGGAAGCTGTTCGCACAGCAGAGGAAGAGAAGAAAGCGACAGTCTTCGGCTATTGGGTAAATGACCCTGAACGCTATGGTGTGGCAGAGTTCGACAAACAAGGGAACTGCCTTTCCATCGAAGAAAAGCCGGCAAATCCTAAAAGTAACTATGCCGTCGTAGGTCTTTACTTCTATCCTAACAAAGTTGTTGACGTGGCAAAAAACATCAAGCCAAGTGCCAGAGGAGAATATGAGATAACGACTGTCAACCAGCGTTTCCTTGAGGATGGCGAACTGAAGGTGCAGACCCTTGGCAGAGGCTTTGCCTGGCTCGACACAGGCACCTTTGATTCTCTTTCCGAAGCCTCTACCTATATTGAGGTTCTCGAGAAGCGTCAGGGCTTGAAGGTCGGTTGTCTCGAGGGAATAGCCTATCGTAAGGGATGGATTGACGAAGAGCGCATGCGACAATTAGCCCAGCCGATGCTTAAGAATCAATATGGTCAGTATCTGCTTAAGGTTATTGAAGACGTAAAGCGCTTCGGCAAGGAAGGTGTCGATTTATAGTCTTCAGTATTAAACAAAACATAGGGTGTTGATTTCTATGCTATTGCATAAGCCAACACCCTATGTTTTTTAGCCTAACATTTATCCTATTGAGTTTGCCAAGTCAAGCCACTGACACTTACAGAAGCCTCTGCCGACTTAATACAAGTGCCACCTACTTTACCTCCTTTTGAGCCATAGTTTCTCTGCGAAACGAAAAGTCTGCCGGCAGTCACAGTCAGGTTCCCCTTTATTTTGAGTCCATAGCAAAACGAATCATCCTCATTCTCGTCTTCATAAACGCCACCAGTGGCGTGAATTGTTATTGTGGTTATGTTGGAGTCCTGATTCACTAACATGTCTTGGTCGACGGAGATGCCTTTACTTCCTGCACCTGAAGCATAAATATCGAGCGTGCCACCAGTGATGATTAGGTCGACAGGTGCTTTGATAGCCTTCGTGGTAACTGCTTTAGCGGTGATGTTAAGGGTGCCTCCATTGATGAACATCATGCCGTTGTCTTCCTTGTCAGGATCGGGCGTGACGTCATCGTCGAGCGTCTTTATCTCTACCTGTACGCCTTCGCCACCCTGTCCGCTGATGTCCAAGGTGCCACCGTCCATAAGGAAATACTGACCGATGTGCATGCCATCGGATACTGCTTTGTTGACGGTTATGCTGCCTGTGCTTTTCTTTATCTGCAGATATTCCTTCGTAGCGATAGCGTGTTTGGTGTTGCCTGAAACAGTAAGCGAACCACTGCCTGATACCTCGAGGTGTCCCTTGCAGTAGAGGGCTGCCTTTTGTTCGCCGCCAGGAGCGTCGACAAGGAAGTTTTCGGTGCCTGGGTTGAGAATGAGGTCGACGCGTTTACCGCATTGGATGTCGATGGCAGCGCCTTCGTCGCTTGTCAAGTTGAGTCCGTTCAGGTAGAACTTACACTTGAGAGCTCCTTCGTATACTAACGAGCCTTGAGTACTTTCGCCCTGCAAGACGAACTCCAATTCGCTTTTTGTGTTAGTGCTGATAATGTTGACGTGAGCCCCTTCGACGGTGTATGTGACGTTTGGCGTATGGCCAAGGTCGACGTAAGCCGTGTCTCCTGCAAAAGTGACAGAAACTGTGTGAACTACTGTTATGCTATCAATTTGGATGCATTCGTATGTTGAATCGGCAACAGAGAAGGTTTCTCCATCTTCGGAGAACAGAATTTCTGAGGTGGTAAAGCGTTTGCTCTCGCCTTCTTTCCAGACGCGAATCTGTTCTTGGGCCTGCATGACGGAGGCAAAGAGCATGAATGAAAATATAAGATAAAGTTTTTTCATTATCTTGTTTAAGTTTAATAGTTTCAAACATCCCTAGTGATGTTGTCAAACTTCACACGTGAAGTTTGCCAATTACCCTAGTGATGTTTTGCGATGACCTGTGCAATTCGTCCGAAGTTACTTCCTGACCTTGATGGCCTTGCCGTTCATGTTGACAACATATACGCCGGCAGGCAGGTTGTCGAGGCTGATATTCGCTCCTTCTTTAACTTGTGCAATGCTGACGAGAGCGCCATTCATGCTATGGATGCGCAACAGTCCGTCGCCTTTGACTGCAAGTGTGCCATCCTTATAGGTAAGGTTCTCTTCCTGCTCAGGCAAAGCCTTAATGGCATCGGGCGAATCTGTGAATGTGATTTTCTCAAGGCCGGATAGAGCAAAGGAGTGTGTCTCTCCGTTAGTGGTAGTCACCTTGATGCAGTCGTCCTGGAAGAAGATTCTCTTTACGATAGGCAGCGAAATGTTCTGTTCTGTGTTGCTATAGGTAATGGTAAGGGATTTGTCCGCCATCATTCCTGTGCTGAAAGCGAGCAGTAAAACTGCGAAAAAGATCTTTGTCTTCAT
Organism: Bacteroidaceae bacterium; assembly: GCA_017961145.1. Classification (GTDB taxonomy): domain Bacteria; phylum Bacteroidota; class Bacteroidia; order Bacteroidales; family Bacteroidaceae; genus Physcousia. The sequence goes on from JAGCXU010000054.1 coordinate 28,214, forward strand.
AATTCTGTTATGTTTTTATGCTTTTATATGCTTGTTATTGTTCAGAAGCTGTATTTGTAGCCGATGTTGATAGCGTGCAGCCTGTCGTGGAGCCGAACGGTCTCTCGCACGTTTTCGTCCTCCTCGATGTCGTACATGTCGAACGTAATCAGGTATGAGAGCGACACTTCGTTGTGCTTGCGGAACTTATATCCGCATCCAACGGCAGTACGAATCTTCTGCAAGAGCATGTGGTCGCCCACGCTGATACTGTTGTGGAACTCAGCCGAAACGAACGGAGAGAAGGGGCAACGCTTCTTGTCATACTCAAGTTTAAGGCGTGAACGCAATACCTGATCGGTAAGAGTCGGATAATTCTTCATCTCCGTTTTGTCTATTATATATGTTGCCTCCTCAATGATAGGATTCCAATCTTCGTCCCAATCGACAATCTCCTTCATGTGGTTCTCGAGATGAACGAGCCTTTCGACGTTCCTTTCTCTGCGATGTGTCAACTGATAACGTTCTCTAAGGGAAATCTTGAGCCATTGCCAGAGTTTTATGCTGCCAGTAGCCTCTGCACTAAAACGATGGCGAGGATACCAGTTGTCGGTAAGGAGTTTATAGCCTCGAGTCCAATCGTCGGAGCCGACTTCTCCTTCACTCTTGTCTTTGAATGCGTTCTTCTCAGAGTAGAGGAAACTGTAGTTGAGGCCAAACTTGAGGTACTTGTTCAACTTGTAACTCGTGCCAAGTCCTGCGGAGAAACGTGCTTTGTTCTGGGCACGATACTCCAAGTCCAGGCCGACATCCCAGTTCTTCGTGATGGCTTTCTCTATGCCTATCTCCGACCAGATGCCGACTTCATCGTTCTCTTGCGCAAACAGAGGAATCGCAAGGAGCAACGAGAGAATAAGTGTGGTTTGACGCAATTTCATGAACGAGGCATTTTAATCATTCCTTCTATGCTGCTGCCGCGGTCGAAAGGATAGTCATAGAAGATGCGAATCATGCACGAATCCTTCAGGAAATCGATAGTACCTACCTCCAGGCGTTCTATCTTCAGACCAGTGCGCTTCTCCAAGTCTGCTTTCAACTCTTCGCGTTTATCTGGAGTGACGAGAGAGATGTTATCGTAAAGAATATATTTGCTGCAGTTTGAGCTGACCAGCCTACTGCTCTCGAAGAGCCATGCCATGCCCAAGAAGACAAGGTTGACGAAGACTATCGTCACCAGGCCGAAGCCATCCCAATAGTCGGCCTTAGGATGATACTCGGCACGACTCAGGGCGTTCACGACACTTACAGCAATAAGCATGAAAAGATATGTCATCTCGCGAATGGGCACGGCTTCCGTGCGGAAACGCATAATGCCGAAGATGGCAAAGAGACCCATGGCAGCTCCAAGGTTCATGCCGTCGCCTTCCATTAAGCTAACCAAGAGGAAGATGCTCACGGACATTAGGATAAAGATGAACATATAATCGCGGCGTCGGCTGCGAGGGTAATAATAATAACGCGCTATCACTGTCACAACAATCAAGTTGATGATGAAGCGCATTACCAGTGAAATGAAGTGCTGGGGGTCGAGCAGTGTCAAACCTATCGCATTACCCAGCTGATAGTTAATGTCGTTAAGGAATTCCATATAAATGATGTTTAGTTTTTATTTTTCTCAATTAGCTTGCAACTTCCGTCCTGCCAGTTTGCTGAGCTTGACCAGTCGCAGTTTGAACCTGTTTTGTTTGAGGCCTTTGTTCGTCAAAACCGAGCCGATGCAATACTTGCTGAAGCCAAGCGGCTTGATGCGAAGCTGGCGAAGGATGTCGAGTACAGGACTATAGACGTTACCATCGCGCTTGAGTTCGATGATGACTAGAGGTCCGACATTGGCATCCTTGTCTGTCTCAAAGTTGTGGAAGTGCACATCGTAGTCAATAGTCAGGCGTTCAGTCTTGCCGTAGTTTACAAGCGTAATGCGGTGGAACTGGTTGCGAACCGTAGGATGTATGTCAGCCAAACCAAGGTGCACTTTCTCCTGCAAGAACTCTTCGTTTCCATTTTCGCCTGTTATCTCTTGACTGGGAACGGCCACGCGTTTCTTCTTTGTTCTGCCGTGATTGTTCTTCGTCTTAACCTCCAAGAAGGTATCGTCGCTATCCATGTAAGTCCTGACACGAACCTTCTGCCTTGGGGCACGGCCGTTATGATGCTCCAGATAGAACAGATGTCCGTCAGTATCCCAATAGGTTGTCATGTAGTTTGCAATCTTAGCACCGAAATGAAACTGCGCATAGTATTTCCCTTGAGCCATTTCCAATAGGCGGGCAAGGGTTTCCTTGTTCGTCACGAACTTGGTGTCCGTGCGATTCATAAGACGAATCTCCTTCATCTCGTCCAATGTGATTGGCTTCAGATTGGCTAGTAATTCGTCTATGCGAGCATCAATATCCATACTTTTTTGCATTCTACGCGACAAATATAGGCTTTTTTATGCAAATATCGTTGCGTAACGATGTGTTTTTAACAAAAAATCACTACTTTTGCTAAACAAAAGCGTTTTAGTGCACATTATACATTAATAAATAGAATAGAATATGGTAGAAGTAAAAGAAATCCTTGGCAAGGCTGAGGAAAAGATGGAAGAGGCCGTGTTGTACCTCGAGGAAGCTTTGGCACATATTCGTGCTGGAAAGGCTAACGTAAAGATTCTGGATGGTATTCGTGTCGACAGTTATGGCAGCATGGTGCCTTTGAATCAGGTTGCAGCAATCAACACTCCTGACGCTCGTACCATTGCCATCAAACCTTGGGACAAGAGTATGTTCCGCCCCATCGAAAAGGCCATCATGGACAGCAATGTGGGCATTACTCCTGAGAACAATGGCGAGATTATCCGCTTGGGCATTCCTCCTTTGACAGAGGAAAGGCGTAAGCAACTCGCTAAGCAATGTGGAAAGGAAGGCGAACAGGCAAAAGTAAGCATTCGCAATACTCGTCGCGAGATTATCGAGAAGCTTAAGAAGAGTATCAAAGAAGGCCTTTCTGAGGACTTGGAGAAAGATGCTGAAGGCGATATGCAGAAGATGCATGACAAGTTCATCAAGAAGGTGGACGAGTTGCTTGCTGCCAAGGAGAAGGAAATCATGACCGTTTGATGCGCGGCCTCATTGTCAGGAATACGGGAAGCTGGTACACCGTCAAGACAGACGATGGTCAGTTGTTCGATTGTAAAGTCAAAGGAACGTTTCGCCTGAAAGGTATCAGAAGCACAAACCCTGTTGCTGTAGGCGATATGGTGACTATTACGCCAAGTCCTGACGGGCAAACTGCCTTGATTGAGGACATTGAGAATCGTCGCAACTACATCATCAGGAAGGCTTCCAACCTCTCGAAGCAAAGCCACATCATAGCTGCCAATGTCGATATGGCGGCTCTTGTCGTCACAGTTGCACATCCAGAGACAAGCACAACTTTCATCGATCGCTTCCTTGCAAGTGCAGAAGCTTATCGAGTGCCTGTTCTCATCATCTTCAACAAGACAGATCTTTATGACGAAGACGAGTTAGGGCAGATGAATGAACTCGTTGCCCTCTATCGAAGCATTGGATATACTTGTCTGACTTGTTCTGCTGAAAAAGGCGATGGCATCGACGAGTTGCTGGTAGAGCTTCAAGGCAAGACGACCTTGCTCAGCGGCAATAGTGGTGTGGGCAAGAGCACTTTGCTCAACCTGCTTGTTCCTGATGCAGATGCAAAGACTGCCGAAATAAGCGTAGCGCATGACTCAGGAATGCATACCACGACTTTCTCCCAGATGTTCTTCTTGCCTCAAGGAGGAGCATTGATTGACACTCCTGGAATCAAGGGTTTTGGCACATTCGATATGGAAAGGGAGGAAGTATCGCACTACTTTCGCGAGATATTCAAGACTTCGGCAGATTGTCGCTTCGGCAATTGCACCCATACTCACGAACCAGGTTGTGCCGTGCTGAAAGCCGTTGCAGAAGGAAGTATTGCGGAGAGCCGTTTCAACAGTTATCTCTCGATGCTTGAGGATAAAGACGAGGACAAATATAGAAGCGCGAACTAAAGAAGATGAAAGAAACGCTTAATATAATAAAGGTAGGAGGTGGTGTCGTTGAGGATGCCGCTTCGCTTACTTCGTTGTTGAGTCAGTTTGCTGCGATGCAAGGCCGTAAAGTGCTTGTGCATGGTGGAGGCCGATTGGCAACGGCAATGGCAACAAGTTTGGGCATTGAGAGCCGAATGGTTGGTGGCCGTCGCATTACTGACGAAAAGATGCTCAAGGTCGTGACGATGGTTTATGGCGGTTTGGTCAACAAGAATATTGTGGCAGGATTGCAAACAAAGGGTGTGAAAGCAGTCGGTTTGACTGGTGTCGATGGAGATGTTATCCGCAGTCATAAGCGTCCACCCAAGCGTGTCAAGATGGATGATGGCACAGAGCAAATGGTGGACTTCGGCTTTGTGGGTGATGTTGATAAGGTTGATGCTCAGTTCCTTGCCTCGCTAATCGAAGGCGGAATTGTGCCTGTGATTGCTCCCTTGACTCATGATGGAGAGGGCCACATCCTCAACACCAATGCCGATACCATCGCTTCGTCTGTGGCTCAAGCCCTTTCCGAGCATTATGAGGTCACTCTGACTTTCTGTTTTGAGAAGGCGGGAGTACTTCGCGATGCCAATGATGACAATAGTGTCATTCCCTTTATAGATGAGCAAGAGGCTGGCAAACTTATTGCCGAAGGTGTTATTGCTGGTGGTATGATTCCGAAGATAGAGAACGCCTTCGATGCCATCCATAAAGGTGTGAGGCAAGTCATTATCACACACTCCAATAACATTGACGGCTCAAGGGGTACAACAATAAAATGAAAAATTTTTGCTCAGGGCTGTAACATTTGCAGCCCTGAATCGTCTTCATAAATAGAGAGATGGAAAACGTCAGCTTCCGAACCACGGTTTTGCCGTTGAGCGATAAGCTCTTCCGACTTGCTCTCCGCATTACAATGAACAAGGCAGAGGCCGAAGATGTGGTGCAAGACACGCTTCTGAAAGTGTGGGAGTGTCGCGAAGAATGGGAGCAGATAAACAACCTCGAAGCCTTTGCAATCGCGACTTGCAGGAACAGGGCTCTCGATGTCGTGAAACGAGCTGGCCGTAACACTGAGAAACTCGATGAAATGGTTCATTTTAGCAGCCGGACACCTCATGAACAAATGGAGGCTCACGAGCAAATCTCTCTCATAAATCGTCTCATGGATGACTTGCCCGAAGTGCAGCGAACCATCATGTTGCTGCGAGACATAGAAGGCAAAACTTACCAAGAGATAGCACAAATGCTCGACATCAGCGAGACACAAGTTAAGGTCTATCTGCATAGAGCCAGAACAAAGATAAAAGGATGGATTACAAATATATAGAGCAACTGCTGGAGCGCTACTGGGAATGCCAGACTAGCCTTGAAGAGGAAGCTATCCTGCGCAACTTCTTCCGTCAGGAAGATGTGCCTGCAAGTCTGCTCCCTTATCGTCAGTTCTTCAATGAACAAGACGAAATGGCAGAGGAACATCTGGACAAAGACTTCGCCGACAAGATGCTTCGACTGGTTGGAGAAGATGCTCCCGTTCATGTCTGCAAGGCTCGTCGCTTAACCTTTGTGCGTCGCCTCCGTCCTTTCTACAGGGCTGCAGGACTTATCGCAATCCTTCTGACCATCGGTAATGCAGCTCATCAGAGTTTTACCGATGAAGATGAAGTTGCTCCTCAAATGGCAGATGGCATTGTTGTGGACAGTTTGCAGCAAATCACTATCGGTCAGCCAGAACAGCAGTCTGCTGAACTCACAACACAACCAATCGACACAATCAATACACTTCCAAGATAATTATTTCTTCTTTTTAAATATTGCTTATTAAAACAATCAATTCTCTCAAAACGACTAATCTAACGACAGAAAAGGGGCAACCGTGAGGCTGCCCCTTTCCTATTCCATAATAGAAGTGCTACGATGGCAAACTAAGCGTGTTATGTTTGCAATTATAACGTGTTATGTTTGCAAATTAAGCGTGTCACGTTTTCAAACTTTCCTGCCTTGAAGCCAGAAGCCGAGCAGATAAAGAATGCCGACAGCCATGACGAGTACGGCTCCGACTTGTCCCATTGCATCGCTTGCAAAGCCCATCAAGAGCGGGAAGACTGTGCCGCCAAAGATGCCCATAATGAGTAGGCCGCTGACTTCGTTCTTCTTCTCTGGAACTGCTTGCATGGCTCTCGCAAAGATGATGCTGAAGGGGTTGCCATTGCCGAAGCCCATCAGGGCTACGCTTGCATAGATGGTGGCAGTGTCTTGGCCAAAGATCAGGCCAAAAGCGGCCAATGCCATCAGCAAAACACTTAGGAGCAGGAATGCCCAGTCCTTAATGTAGTTCATGATGAAACTGCCAGAGAAACTGCCTATCGCCTTGGCTATGAAGTAGATAGTGCAGACGAAAGCGGCATTGTTAAGCTCCATGCCAGTCCGTTCCATCAGTATCTTTGGGGCAGTCACGCTGGTTCCCACATCAATGCCAACATGGCAAATGATGGCGAGGAAACAGAGCAAAATGAAGGGGTTGCCCAGCAAAGCAAAGGCTCCAGCAAACTGCTCGCCAACAGATTTCTGCTCTTGAGAGGCTGGTTCCTCGTTGATACGAGTGCCGAAAAGCAGCAGCGTTGCCACAATTCCTACACATAAATATATAGGATAGAGTGCTTGCCAGCCTAAGCCGAAAGCATTTGTGGTGGCACCCCAAGAAGCTATGATGGGAGCCAGGAACGATGCGATGCTCTTGATGAACTGCCCAAAAGTCAGGGTGCTTGCTGATGCTCCGCCTTTCATCACGCTGTCAACCAATGGGTTAAGCGAGGTCTGAAGGATGGCATTGCCTATTCCCAAAAGGGAGAAGGAGAGCAGCAACATGGTGAAATCGAGGGTGAATACGGGAATCACCATTGCTACAAGCGTCATCAAAAGACTCAGCAGAACCGTGTTCTTTCGGCCAATCTTGTTCATCAGCAGACTTGTGGGGATGCTGAAAATGAGGAACCAAAGGAACACAAGCGAAGGAAGTGTGTTGGCCATCGAGTCTGAGAGATTCAAATCGGCCTTTACATAGTTGCTTGCTATGCCAACCATATCCACGAAACCCATCGTGAAAAAGCATAGCATGACAGGTATAAGCTTCTTATAGTTCATAGTTCATAGGTATGAGTTCTTAGTTTGGAGGAGGGTTTTACTTGCCTATCTGATTGATTGCGAAGTTGTAAGCACCCAGATTGATAGCCTTGCTTGCACCAAGTTCAGATACCAAGACAGCAACTTTTCGCTGTGCACAATAGAGCACCTTTTGGTCTGTGTGAGGCACATCGACAAAGACATCTTTGTCTTCGAGGAAGGCTGTGCGCTGCTCTGGGTCTTCGAAGTTATAGACTTCCGACTGAAGAGTTGGGAGCAGATTGCCCGAGAAGGTTCCAACAGGACGATTGAACTCTTCCATCATGCCTGGCAGAATCCATCTGGCATTGCCTGTCAAACCACCACCAATAACGACGATGCCGTCCACAATGTTCAAGACATTCACCAAAGCAGCAGCCGTGACTTGTCCCAATTGGCGGAAACTTTCCTGAGCAGCCTTAGCGTTGCCAGGACGAACACCATTGGCTATGTCGCCGATGTCCTTTGGTGTGAGGTCGCCAATGTCTTCGTGAGACATCTCAGCATACACTCTTCTGACGGCTCTGATGCTGACACTTTCCTCGGCTATGACGAAAGGATACATGCCATTTCGCATACACCAAACATCGCCACCACAGCCATTGTCACCAGTCAGCAAGACCTTGTCGATAACCACACCACAGCCAAAACCTGTGCCAAGGGTGATGCCTATCAGGTTCTTGTAACGACGCAAGCAACCACTCTCCTCGAGGGCTTTATTGACGCGGGGTAGAGCACCTGCCAAAGCCTCGCCATAAGCGAAGAGGTTGCCATCATTGTTCACGAACACAGGAATCTTGAAAACGCTCTCCAGATAAGGGCCGAGAGCCACACCTCCACGGAAAGAAGGGAAGTTGGGCAAGTCCCCAATCACGCCTCTGGCATAGTCGGCAGGACCAGGGAAAGCAAAACTGATGGCGACAGGCTCAGCTCCGAGTTTCTCTTTGACTGTAGTGAAGCCCTGAACTAGGGTAGCCAAGCAACCTTCTGTATCGGTTGTGACAGCCTTCAAGCGCACTGGTTCCACGATTTCCTCGTTGTTACAAATCGCTGAGAACACAAAGTTTGTGCCTCCTGCATCCAGGGTCAGCACGATTTTCTTGTCTTTACTCATAATAGTTGTTTTTATTGTTTTGATTGTTCTGGTTATTTTAATTGCTCTGAAGTTCTCACATAGGCTTTGATTGTCATGCATTCTCCTTGCAAAGGTTTGATGGTGTAGCGACCGATGCAGGCTGGTATGATGAAGGTCTCGGCATAGTGCACCTCGAATGGTTCGAACTTGCCTTCTGGACTCTCAATGAGGGCTGCTTCGCCATCAACGAGGTTGAGGACGTTTACGCCACCATTTGTGTTGTGTTCAACAGGTTGGCTGAAAGTGTGCCTTCGTGTCTCGATGAACTCGTTTGGGTGTAGTCCGGTCCTTTCCTCTTTGATGCCATTCTCGTCGCTCAGTACTTCGAAGTGATTGGCAATCTGCGACTTGACGAAAGGTGTGGTGCGGTCCCATTGAATGACATACTTGCCGCGCTCTACATTGATGGGACGGGGTTTGCCGTCGAGTCCGAGTCGTGCCCAGTCCCAAAGTTTGAAGGTAAAGATACTGGGCGTAGAACTTATCTCGAGCACCATGCTGTCGTGGCCGGAACAATGAATGGTACCTGCAGGAATAAGGTAGTGGTCGTGCTTCTTGGCTGGCAATTTGTTGACGTACTTTTCTGCATCAAACAGTATCTCGCCTCTTTGAGCAGCTCGCAAGTCTTCAATCATCTGCACCTTGTCAACGCCTTCCTTCAAGCCGAGATAGACGACTGCGTTCTCGGCTGCATCGAGCAGATAATAGCTCTCATCCTGAGTGTAAGGCAGCCCGAACTCTCTTTGAGCAAACTCGTTGGTGGGGTGCACTTGCAGGCTGAGGTTGCCGCCCTGCATAGTGTCGAGGAAGTCGAAACGAATGGGGAAACTCTTGCCAAAGCGATGCCAAACCTGCTGACCAAGCAATTCGCGAGTGTGAGCCAGGACAACATCTTGCGATGGCAACTCGAAGAGTGTTCCATCGGCTTCGAGATAAAGGCTGTTCTCTTCTGGTACGCAATCGAAGCACCAGCCATAGTTCTGCTCTTCTCGAGGCAGGTCGCACACCTCCTTCATCCATTGTCCACCCCAAGGTGCGGGGTCGAAGAAGGGAACGACGCGGAAAGGCTTGTGAGCAGTCCGCTCCAGTCCTTGTCGCATTTGGGCATCGGTAATCATCTTGGGCTCATTTCGCTGGTTCGAGTCAATCCAGAACTGGATGCGACCCTGCTGCATCAGCTCGTCTTTGTAGTGGTCGATGATGTTCCAGTCGTTGAAGTAGCCGCGTTTATATTGAACGGAAGGACTGTCCTCGCGATTGTCAATGCCGAGAGCCTTCACTTCGTGCCTGCGAAAGCGCTGCTGGATTTCCCAACGAGCCATGTCGGCGTAAGCCATTGACCATTGACCATTGACCATTGACCATTTTTCGGCCACGAAGGCTGCTCCTGTGCCTATGATAACGACGGGCTCCCCGATTTTGGATTTTGAATTTATTAATTTTGAATTATCAAAATATTCGTGAAGACGAATGTTCGACATGTATCCGAAGAGCACATCATCCGTCATAAATCGCTCGGTGAGTTGCCGAATTTCCTCTTCCGGTCGCATCAAAGAGCGGGTTTCGATGACCTTTCTGCCTGTTTTTGCAAAGGCATTGATGAAATCTTCCTCGTAAGTGCCCGGGTAGAGGTCGATTGCCCAGACTGGTTCGTCGGCCCAAGCCTCGGAAAGTGTGCTGATAATGTTGTCCCAGCCACAAATAATGTTGCCTTCTATGTGTGTAGAGGGCTTTTTGTCGTAGTTGCTTTTTCTCATAAATGTTCCTTATTCTTTTGCAAAGATAGTGAAAAACAATCGAGAAGGCAAAAGAAAGATGGAAATATGTGAGAAAATAAATTCTTTTTACCTATCTTTGCAAAGCAAAACAACCAAAACCACCCATTCATTATGCGACACAAAACATTTTTCTCAATCTTAGCAGTCGTTTTTTGCCTGCTATCTTGTAAAACCAGCTCGACGAACACGATTTATCAATTCAGCGCTCTTTCGAACAAGGGGCAGGAAGTGAACTTTGCCGACTACAAAGGCAAGGTGCTTCTCATCGTCAATACAGCCTCTAAGTGTGGTTTCACGCCTCAATACGACGGACTGGAGGCGCTCTATCAGAAGTATGTGGACCGCGGACTGGTCGTTATCGGCTTCCCTTGCGACCAGTTTGGGCATCAAGAACCGGGTACGAATGAGGAAATCGAGGAGTTCTGCCGTGTAAATCATGGCGTCACCTTCCCCCTTATGTCGAAGATTGAAGTGAACGGCGAGAATGCTCATCCCATCTACAAATGGCTGGAGAGTCAGGCTGGTTTTGCCGGCTTCGCAGCCGACCATCCGCTCTCGAATCTGATGGACCAGATGCTTTCCAAAGGTGATCCCGATTATGCGTCGAAGCCCGATATCAAGTGGAATTTCACGAAGTTCCTGATTGACCGAAAGGGCAAAGTCGTGGGCCGTTTCGAGCCGACAGTTGAGCCTGCTCAGTTGGAAAAACCGATAGAAGAACAATTGCAGGAGTAAATGGACAGAAGTCAGGAAATCATTCGTACCAGTTGGATAGGCATCGCAGCCAATGTCCTGCTGGCAGGTTTCAAGGCCGGAGTGGGCATTCTTGCCAGTTCGGTAGCCATCGTGATGGATGCCGTCAACAACCTGAGCGATGCCTTGTCGAGCGTCATTACCATTGTGGGCACAAAGCTCTCGCAGCGACCTCCCGACCGCAAACATCCCTTTGGATTCGGAAGAGTGGAGTACTTCAGCGCCATCATCATCGCAGTCATAGTCTTGTCGGCAGGTATCACCTCGCTCATCGAGTCTGTCAAGAAGATTTTTGCCCCGACAGAGCCGACCTACACGACCTTGACACTTGTGGTCATCGTGGTGGCTATCGTGGTAAAACTCGCTCTCGGACAATATGTTAAGCGCAAAGGTGAGCAGTTGAAGAGCGATGCCCTGATAGCTTCTGGCTCCGATGCTTTGTTCGATGCTGTCATCACATTGGCAACGCTTGTCTCAGCAGGAATTATGCTGATTTGGGGTGTCTCTCTCGATGGCATTCTCGGTGCCTTGATTTCCGTCGTCATCATAAAAGCGGGTATTGAGATGCTTGCCTCGCCTGTCAATGAGTTGCTTGGCACGAGCATTTCTGCAGAACTCACCAGCCAAATCAAGAAGGAGGTGTCGGAGTTCGAGGGCGTGCATGGCGTTTACGACTTCATCCTGCACAATTATGGTCCGGACATGATGATTGGTTCGCTCCACATCAATGTCTATGATACGATGTCGGCTCACGAAATACATGGACTGACACGAAAAATCACCATGCAAATGATTGAGCGCCACAACATAATCATGACTGTTGGCGTGTATGCCATTGCTACTGGCGAGAATCGTCGGGCAGAACTGCAGACAAAGGTGATGCAGATGCTTGCCGCTCATCGGGAAATCGTCCAAGTGCATGGTTTTTACTATTCCGAGAAGGACAATATGCTCTCTGTTGACGTCGTTCCCGACATTTCCGTCCACGATGATGCCGCTCTTGTAAGTCAACTTGCTGCCGAACTCCAACCTCTGGTGCCCGAAATGCAGGTTGTCATCGTAGTAGATCACAATTATAGCGAATAAAACTTATATATTATGAAGTACCCCTGTGAGAATTGCAAGCTTCGAGCTCAGTATGACAAGAATCCCAAGTCGCTAATCGGCCGTTTTTGGCGTTGGCAAATCAATTTCTGCCCCAGTTGGCGTGGCTATTTCAAGTCTTTGCCACCTGAAAAGCAGGAAGAACTCCGCAAGAAATACAATTTCCATAAGTATTGAACCCCAACGATAAGAACCATGAAAAAGGTAATTGTAATCTCAACGAGCCTGCGTCGTGGCTCGAACAGCGACATGCTCGCTGACAAGTTTGTCGAGGGAGCCAAGGCTGCCGGAAACGATGTCGAGAAGATTTCCCTCGTGGGAAAGAATATCGGGTTTTGCCGAGGTTGTCTGGCTTGCCAGAAACTGGGACGATGCGTCATCAACGACGATGTGAACGACATCATGGCTAAGGTGCTTCAGGCCGATGTGGTGGCTTGGGCAACACCCATCTACTACTATGAGATGAGCGGGCAGATGAAGACTCTCATAGACCGCATGAATGCGATGTATGAGCAGGACTATCAGTTCCGAGACATCTATCTTCTGACCACTGCTGCCGACGAAGATGAGCAGGCTCCGAAGCGCGCTGAAACGGGGCTGACGGGCTGGCTGGACTGCTACCCGAAGACACGTTTGGCTGGCTCGATTTTCTGTGGCGGTGTGAACGACCCTCGCGAGATTGAGGGCAATCCGAAACTGCAAGAGGCTTGCGAGCTGGGGAAGGGGATTTGAGCGAGTTCATAGTTGACTATCGTCGAGCTAAAGCTTCACAGTTGTAAATTCAACATTATAGACTTCAATTTTCAATTCTCAACATGAAAGTATTACTAATAAACGGAAGTCCTCGCAAAAGTGGCAACACGTTTTTGGCATTGAGCGAGGCAGCAAAGACACTCGAGAAGAACGGCATCGAGACTGAAATCGTGCAGATTGGCGTGAAGCCTGTCCGTGGATGTATCGCTTGCGGGCAATGCCTGACAAAGCAGTTGGGGCGTTGTGCCTTCGACGATGACATCTGCAATCGCATTTCCGAGAAACTCGACGAGATAGATGCCCTTATCATCGGCTCACCCGTCTATTACGGACAACCCAATGGCAGCGTCCTCTCGCTCGTCCAGCGCATGTTCTTCTCAGCAGGCAAGAAGGTGCAGAACAAGCCTGCAGCAGCCGTCTGCGTATGTCGCAGAGGTGGTGCGACAGCCGCTTTCGAGACCATGAACATGCCTTTCCAGATGATGAACATGCCCGTTGTCACTTCGCAGTATTGGAATATCGTCTATGGCCGTGAGGAAGGGCAGGCAGCACTCGACAAAGAGGGCATGCAGACCATGCGAACCCTTGCAAACAACATGGCTTGGCTCCTGAAGAAGATTCATGCAGACGGCAATCCCGGCTATCCCCAGCGAGAACAGTGGGAACCGATGCACTTCATCAGGTGAAAAAGGGCATTTTTAAGCACCATTTTTCGAGTAGAAAAGAGCAGAAAAAAGTCCAAATTTCTCGATGAAATGGGCGATTTTTGAACTTTTTCGGACTGGTAAACGACAAAATGCAACAAATGCAACAAATGCAACAAGCAAAAAAGAGACACAAAGCATCGTGCATATATAATTATATTATATCAATAATTACACTTATTCAACTATAATATACATATAAATGCACCCTTTCTTCTCTCAAAAACAGGTGTTGCTTTTGTTGCTTTTGTTGACTTTGTTGATTTTTTTTGAAGTTTGCCGATGAGGCGTACTAACTTTGTCAACTTCACACGTGAACTTGCTCAACTTCGCTGCCTTCGTTGGCAAACTTAACGTGTCATGTTTGCAATTTTAACGTGTGATGTTTGCAATCTTTGCCTGTGAAGTTTCTCGATATCGCCTGAAATGGTGCGCGTTTTGCTATGTGCAGTTTGCAATCCGAATACTTTAATAAAAATTTTTATTTTACGTTGTAAAATAATTGTCAAATTATTTGGAATTTCATGAGAAATGTTGTATCTTTGCACTCGAAATAATAAATAAATAAAATAGCAATGAAAAAGGCAATTATCTACACATTGGCAATGATGTTCTGCATGCTGGCAAGTGCGCAGACAAGCATTACTCCCGAAGTGCTCAAGCAGCTCGAAGGCAGCTATACCGGTACGCCTGCCGAGAAGGCTCTGCGCAATGCCATCAGCAACGTTGGCATCGCCAAGATGGCCATCAACCAGGAGAATGCAGGTGCCAAGGATAAAAACTTCGGTATCGAAGTGAAGAATACGGGTATCACCGACCAGAAGAGTAGTGGTCGCTGCTGGCTCTTTACGGGGCTTAATGTGCTGAGAGGCAGGGCGATGAAGGAGCTCGACACGAAGAATTTCGTCCTCAGTCAGTGCTACCTCTTCTTCTTCGACCAGCTCGAGAAGAGCAACCTCTTCCTGCAAGGCATCATCGACACCCGCAAGCAGCCCATCGATAGCGAGATGGTACGCTGGCTCTTCCAGCATCCGCTCTCCGACGGCGGCACCTACACTGGTGTGGCCGACCTTGCCACAAAGTATGGCGTCGTACCTGCCGACATTATGCCCGAAACCTATGTCAGCAACAGTACAAGCGAGTTCTGCGGTCACCTGAAACGGAAACTGCGCGAGTTTGGCATCACCCTTCGCGAAAAGGGCGAGGCAGGCATGAGCGAGAAGCAGTTGCAAGCCCTCAAGGTGGAGCAATTGGGCACCGTCTACAAGATGCTCGTCATGGCCTACGGTGTGCCTCCCACAAAGTTCACTTGGAAAGACAAGACCTATACGCCGCAAGAGTTCTTCAAGGCTTACTGCATCGAGGATGGCGAGGATCTCAACAAGGACTATGTCATGCTCATGAACGACCCCAGCCGCCCCTTTGGTAAGGTCTATGAGATTGACTACGACCGCCATGTCTATGATGGGCACAACTGGCTCTACGTCAACCTGCCCATCGAGGAGCTGGAGAGCATCGCCATCGCTTCGCTGAAGGACAGTTGCCAGATGTATTTCAGCTGCGACGTTGGCAAGTTCCTCGATCGCAGTGTGGGCATTGCCGACATCAACAACTTCGACTACGGAAGCCTCCTCGGAACGACCTTCGGCATGAACAAGAAGCAGCGCATCCAGACCTTCGACAGCGGCAGCACCCATGCCATGACCTTGATGGCGGTGGACCTCGATGGCGAGGGCAAGGCGAAGAAGTGGAAGGTGGAGAACAGCTGGGGTTCGGACAGCGGACAGAACGGCTACATCATCATGACCGACGAGTGGTTCCGCGAGTACATGTTCCGCGTCGTAGTGAACCGCAAGTTCTGTCCTGAATCTGTCCTCGAGTTGCTCAAGCAGAAGCCAGTTCGCTTGCCGGCATGGGACCCGATGTTTAGCGAGGAGGATTAATATGGAAACAACCAGACAAAACAAGATAGCACGCCTCATTCAAAAGGAGCTGAGCGACATCTTCCAGAAGCAGACAAGTGCGATGAGAGGCGTTTTGGTGAGCGTCAGTGCTTGTCGCATCAGCCCGGATCTGAGCGTCTGTCGCGTCTATCTCAGCGTCTTCCCAAGCGAGAAGGCCGAAGAGATAGTGCAGAACATCAATACTAACCAGCGACAGGTTCGCTACGAGCTTGGCACAAGAGTCGGCAAGCAGCTTCGCATCATCCCTGAACTCAAGTTCTTCGTGGACGATTCATTAGACTACGTTGAGCATATCGACGAACTGCTGAAAGCCTCTCCTGGCCCCTCTCAGGGAGAGGAAAACTAAAGTGGCAAGCGGATGAATACTGGAAGCGGTTCGCCCCTCTTTTGGAGGGGATGGGGGAGGCTCGAACTTTTCATAGCTCGTCGTTACCTTTTCACCAAGAAGAGCCATCATGCCATCAACATCATCAGTGGCATTTCGGTGCTTGGTGTGGCTGTGGCTACGATGGCGATGGTGGTCACGCTGAGCGTCTTCAACGGCTTCCAAGACCTTGTGGCCGACCTCTTCACTGCTTTCGACCCCGAGTTGCTGGTCATTCCAAAAGATGGGCAGACCGTCAGCACCAAGGATGCTGCCCTGCTGGGGCTCAAGAAGAATGGTGCAGTAGCAGTCTATACCCCAGTCCTCGAAGGTCAGGCTCTCGTCGTTCAAGGTGGCAAACAGCAAGTCGTGACCATCAAGGGCGTGGCTGATAATGTCACAAAACAGGGCCACATCGAGGACATCCTTTATGGCGACGGACATTTCTGCCTTCATGCCGACATCTTGGAGTACGGCATCTTGGGCATTCAGTTGGCTCAGCAACTCGGCCTTCCCGCTTTTTTCGAGAACCCGCTTCAAGTCTATGCTCCCAAAAGAGGTGAGCGCGTCAATATCGGCAACCCCCTCTCTTCCTTCAATCACGATGAATTGCAGAGTCCTGGTGTCGTCTTTATGGTGAGGCAGGCCAAGTACGATGCCAACTACATTCTCACCAGTCTTGGCTTTGCTCAACGACTTTTCGACCGAGAGGGCAGGGTGTCGGCTGTGCAACTGAAACTCAAGGATGGTCTCAAGGCCGACAAGGTCAAGGAGCAACTGATGGCTGAGTTGGGTGAACGCTTCAAGGTGGAGGACCGCTTTGAGCAGCAGAACGATGTCTTCCGAGTGATGCGCATCGAGAAACTCATCTCCTATCTCTTTCTCTCCTTTATATTATTAGTCGCTTGCTTCAACATCATCGGTTCGCTCTCGATGCTGATGATAGACAAGCGGCAAGACATCCAAACGCTTCGCAGTCTCGGAGCTAACGACTCGCAGATTTGCACCATTTTCCGACTCGAGGGCCACATCATCAGTCTGGCTGGTGCTTTGCTCGGCTTGTTTTTGGGTGGTATTCTTTGCTGGGTTCAGCAAGAGTACGGCATAGTGAAGATGGGTGGCAGCGAAGGCAGTTTTATCATCGACACCTATCCCGTCAGTGTCTATTGGACCGACATCTTGCTTGTCCTCGTCACCGTTCTTGCTGTAGGTTGGATAGCAATTTGGTACCCCGTCCGTTATCTCTCGAAGAAGATACTATGAGCACCGTTTATCCCTTTGCTCGTCCGCTTTATGTAATGGCCAAACCTGCAGGAGCGAAGTGCAATCTGCGGTGCCGGTATTGCTATTACTTGGAGAAGCAGCATCTTTCTGAAAGGCAACAGGCTGGCATGACGGACAAGCTTCTTGAGCAATACATCCGCTCCTATATAGAGGTTCAGCAAATGCCCGATGTGCTCTTTGCTTGGCACGGAGGAGAGCCCATGCTCAAACCCCTCAGTTTCTACAAGCAGGCAGTCCGACTGCAACGCTACTATGGCAGAGGCAAGCGCATCAGTAACAGCATTCAGACGAACGGACTTTATCTCACTCCAGAATGGTGTCAGTTCCTTCATGACGAAGGTTGGCTCGTTGGCATCAGTATCGACGGAACTCAGGAGCAACACGATGCTTATCGGCTTGATGCTCAGGGTAATGGCACTTGGGAAAGGGTGGTGCAAAGCATCAAGATGCTGAACGAATATGGTGTGGAATGGAATGCGATGGCGACTGCCAATCACTTTAATGCCCAAGACCCGCTTGCTTTCTACAAGTTCTTTCGCGACGAATTGCATTGCAAGTTCCTGCAAATCAGTCCTGTAGTGGAACGCATCAAAGAGCATAGTGATGGCCGACATCTTGCCCAGCTTTTCGACGAGGATTGTCCGATTGCGCCCTTCAGTATTCGACCGGAAGAGTGGGGAAGGTTCATGTGTGCTATTTTTGATGAGTGGGTGAAGCACGATGTCGGCGAAGTCTTTGTGCAGCTTTTTGATGCCACTCTTGCAGGTTGGATGGGCATGGAACCTGGTGTTTGTGTCTATGCTGAGGAATGCGGTCATGCAGCAGTCATGGAGCAGAATGGCGACGTTTATTCCTGCGACCACTTTGTCTTTCCAGAGTACAAACTTGGAAACATCAGGACGAATGGTTTGCCACAGATGCTTTATGGTACGAAACAGAATCGCTTCAGTCGCTTGAAGAAGGAAGCGCTCCCTCGTCAATGTCGTGAGTGCCAATGGCTTAAGGCTTGTCATGGCGAGTGTCCTCGTTTGCGATTCCTCAAGACAGCCGATGGAGAGCCTGGTCTCAATTATCTTTGTGCGGGCTATCAAATCTTTTTTCATCACGTTGCCCCTTACATGGATTTTATGCGACAGGAATTGCTTTCAGGTCGTCCTGCCAGTAGTGTGATGAAGCGCTTCTGATTCTTCTTTGTCATATTTTTCATTGATTCTTATCTTTTTTTGCCCGAAACTTGTATTTTTTGATAAAAAAGTGTAATTTTGTGGCGCGAAAAAGGATATAACAAAAACCGAAACTATTTTTTTTACCTTAAAGCTTCAACAAAAACTATGACTGACAAAGTATTTACTGAGGTCACGCCATTGGGAGAGAAGGATTGTTTCCTAATGGTCGATCGTGACAAAGACGCGTTCACTTACCCTCTTCACAAACACGAAGAGATGGAGTTGAACTTCGTGGAACATTGTGATGGTGCTCGTCGCATTGTTGGCGACAGTATCGAAGTGCTTGGCAAGTACGACCTTGTACTTGTGGGCAGCGGACTGGAACATATGTGGGACCAGTACGATTGCCAAAGCCATTCCATCCACGAAATCACCATCCAGTTTCCCCCTGACTTGCTTGGTGAGCAGTTCCTCCAGAAGAACCAGTTGAGTAGCCTTCGTGCTCTTTTCGAGAATGCAAAACGAGGAGTTGCCTTTGAGCTTCCTGCCATTATGGAGCTGTATGGCAAGATTACTGCCATCACTTCGGCTCAGCCTGGCTTCTACAGGATGCTCTCGCTTTTGGAGATTCTCTACGAACTCTCTCTTCAGGATAACTACCATCTCTTGGCAAGTAAGTCGTTTGCCAATGTGAAGAACCAGCCCGAGAGCCGTCGTGTCCGTGCTGTCGAGGAACATATCGACCAGAACTTCAAGAGGGAGATTCGCCTGAAGACTTTGGCTGATATTGCTGGCATGACTCCTGCTGCTTTCTCGCGTTTCTTCCGTACTCGCACTGGCAAGACTGTGAGCGACTACATTATCGACATCCGTCTTGGCTATGCAGCCCGTCTTCTTGTCGATACACATACCAGCGTGGCAGAGATTTGCTATAGTTGCGGCTTCAACAACATCAGCAACTTCAACCGCATCTTCAAGAAGAAGAAGGGTTGTTCGCCAACTGCTTTCCGCGATAACTACCATAAGAGCAAAATCATCATTTAGTTCATAATTCATAGTTCATAGTTATGAAACATCTCCAGTCTCTTCTCGCAATGTTTGCTGTGACGTTGCTCATTTCCTGCAGTGAAAAAGTCCAACAACACAGCAGTAATTTCGTGACGACCCGCGACGGAAAGTTCTATCGTGGCGATGCAGAGTACAAGTTCATTGGCGCAAACTTCTGGTATGGCGCAGTCTTGGCCAGCGAAGGTCAAGGTGGTGACCGTGAACGCCTTCAGAATGAGCTCGACTTGATGCAGGAAGTCGGCATCAACAATGTGCGTGTCCTCGTTGGTGGCGAAGGCCCGGATACGGTGGCTTCCCATGTCGTTCCAGTCCTCCAGCCTGAGCCAGGCGTCTATAACGACACCATTCTGCAAGGCTTGGACTACTTGATTGCAGAACTCGAAAAGCGCGAGATGACGGCTGTCCTCTTCCTGAACAATGCTTGGGAATGGAGTGGGGGATATGGTGCATATCTCGAGTGGGCAGGATGTGGTCCTGTACCCGATTGGTCGGACTGGACCATCGCTCAGAACTACCATTGCCAATTCGTCAAGAACGATAGTGCAAAAGCTATGGCCGAGCGTCATGTCCGCTACATCGTTTCTCGCACCAATACTGTTACCGGTAAGCCTTATAGCGAGTCGCCAGCCATCATGGCTTGGGAGCTTGCCAACGAGCCTCGTGCCTTTGCTCGCGACTCTGTGACGAAAGCTTGCTTTGCCAATTGGGTTGAGACGCAGGCCAAGCTCATCAAGAGCCTCGACAGCAATCACTTGGTAACGACTGGTAGCGAAGGTCTGGAAGGTTGTGAGTACGATCCTGACCTTTTCCGTCAGGTTCATGCTTTCCCCGAGATTGACTATGTCTGCATCCACATCTGGCCCTACAACTGGCATTGGCTTGGCCCGGCCAGTGGTCCTCTGGAAGTTGGTCTGGCAAAGAACGGCGAAGCCTCCACTCTGGACAGCGTTCCTTTTGCAGCCCGCAAGACTCGAGCCTATTTGGATACTTGTTGGGACATCGTGAAAGACTTGAACAAGCCGATGGTTTTGGAGGAGTTTGGCTATCCTCGCGACGGATATCGCATCGAGCCAGGCTCGCCCACTCAAGGTCGCGACATCTATTATGCCTTTGTCTTTAGTCTGCTGACCGAAGGCAAGTTGCAAGGTTGTTGCTTCTGGGCTTGGGGAGGTTATGCTCAGCCAAAGCATGTGCGTTGGCAGCGTTGGGACGATTATGTAGGCGATCCTGCTCAGGAAGAACAGGGCCTCAATGCCGTCTTCGCTTGTGACACGATGACTCTCGGAATCATTCACCTGGCTTCAGAAAGCTTAAAACGATAACCATGCTATTTGACAAACAGACATATATTGAGCGCAGAAGACTGCTCAAGCAGAGAATCGGCTCCGGCATCATCTTGCTGATGGGCAACAACGATTCGCCAGCCAACTATCCCAACAACGTCTATCGCTTCCGTCAGGACAGCTCGTTCCTCTATTTCTACGGCTTGCATCGTGAAGGTCTTGCTGGCGTTATCGATGTGGATAACAACCAGGAGTACCTTGTCGGAGATGATATTGACATCGAGGATATCGTTTGGTTCGGCTCCGTAGATAGTGTTGCCGATATGGCAGCCGAGATTGGAGTCGGGAAAACCTTGCCCATGAAGAGCCTTTCGGACTTCATCAAGAAAGCCAAGCAGAGTGGTCAGCGCATCCATTTTCTGCCACCTTATCGCCATGACCATCAAATCCAACTCATGGACATGCTCGGCATCCATCCCTCCAAGCAAAGAGAGGCTGCCAGCGTGGAACTCATCAAGGCTGTCGTGGACCAAAGAGCCGTGAAGAGTGCAGGCGAGATAGCCGAGATAGAGCGCGCTTGTGCCATCGGTTACGAGATGCACACCACAGCCATCAAGATGTGTCGCGAAGGTGTGACGGAGCAGGAGATAGCAGGCGTGATCAGCGGTATTGCAAGCAGTCGTGGCTGCATGGTCAGTTTCCCAAGTATCGTCACGATGCATGGCGAAATCATGCACGGCTATCCCAGCCCTCGTCCTCTCGAAGCAGGACGGCTCCTCCTTTGTGATGCAGGGGCTGAGACCAACGAGAACTATTGCAGCGACAATACCCGCACAACACCCATCAGCGGACAGTTTACGCAGCGTCAGAAAGAGATTTACGACATCGTCAAAGAGTGTCACGACTATGCTCTCACCCTTTCTGCTCCAGGTGTGAAGTGGTGGGACGTGCACTTTGGAGTGTGCCGACTCATGACCGAGCGGCTTAAGGAACTTGGCTTGATGAAGGGCGACACAGACGAAGCCGTTCGGGCTGGAGCGCATGCCATGTTCATGCCTCACGGACTTGGACACATGATGGGCATGGATGTTCACGATATGGAAGGCCTCGGCCAGACCTATGTCGGCTTCGACGATGAGGTTCGACCTAACCTCGAGCAGTTTGGAACGAATTGTCTGCGTTGTGGTCGTCGTTTGCAAGAAGGCTTCGTCATGACCGATGAGCCCGGCATCTACTTCATTCCTGCCCTCATCGACGATTGGCGCTCTACGGGCCATTGTGCGGAGTTCCTCAACTTCGACCTGCTCGAGACCTACAAGGACTTCGGAGGCATCCGCATCGAGGACGACATCCTCATCACGAAGGACGGTTGCTGCTTCCTCGGAAAAGACAGAATTCCATATTAATTCAAAATTGATAAATTCAAATTTCAAAATTATTAATAAATGAAAAAACTAATCGCATTAGCGGCAGTTGCTCTGCTCATCATGCCGGCAACTGCTAAGGACAAGAAGGAGAAGAAGGTGGACAACGACAGCCTCGTCTTCACAACCATCGTGGAACAGCCCGTGACAAGCATCAAGAACCAGAACAGTTCGGGCACTTGCTGGGCTTATTCTTCGCTCGCATTCCTGGAGAGTGAGGCCATCAAGAAGAATCCCGCTCTGAAGGACGACCTCGACCTCTGCGAATCGTTCCTCATCAGCAAGACCTACGTGGACCGTGCCGACAAGCATGTCCGCACCCATGGTGACGCCAGCTTCAGCCAGGGCGGCTCGTTCGAGGACGCCATCTATTGCATGGAGCACTACGGCCTCATTCCCGAAGGGCTGATGCCTTATCCCATCACCGAATACGGTGACTCCCTCTTCAACTTCGGCCAGCTCTTCCCACCGATGACCGCTTATCTGCAGAGCATCAGCAAGAGTGGCGCCAAGAAGATTTATCCGAAGGCTTGGAAAGGCGCTCTCCAGAGCATGCTCGACGGCTACTTCGGCAAGTGCCCCGACGAGTTCGAATACAAAGGTGTGCGCTACACACCACAGAGCTTCGTCAAGGACTACCTCAAGCTCGACCCCAACGACTACGTCAGCCTCACCAGCTACACGCACCATCCCTACTGGAGCAGCTTCATCCTCGAGATTGAAGACAACTGGCGCTGGGCAAGCAGCTACAACCTGCCCCTCGACGACCTGATGCGCGTCATGCTCGAGTCGGTCAAGAACGGCTGGACATTTGCTTGGGGAGCCGACGTCAGCGAGGACGGATTCAGCCGTCGCAGTGGCAAGAACAAGAGCGTAGCCATGGTGCCCGACACCAAGTTCAAGGCAGGCGTGGGTAGCGACCAGGCACGCTGGACTGGTGAGCAGGTATCGGAGAAAGTGGAAATCGTCAAGGCCAATGCCGAGAAGACCATCACTCCCGAAATGCGCCAAGAAGCCTACGACAACTGGGAGACCACCGACGACCATGGCATGCAGATCTACGGCTTGGCCAAGGACCAGTTCGGCAAGGAATACTTCATGATGAAGAACTCGTGGGGCGAGAGCGGTCCCTACAAAGGCTTCTGGTACGTCAGCCCAGCCTATGCCGCCTACAAGACCATGAACATCGTCATCAACAAGAACGCCGTTCCCTCCGACATCCGCCAGAAACTCGGCTTCTAAAAGAACAGGTCACACCCGCACAAAAGCCCCCGTCATCTCGGCGAGGGCTTTTTTTAGTTTAGAAGACCCCCTAGCCCCCTTTAGGGGGAATTGGACACCCCAAGGGGCCTAATTTCTTATTCTCTTATTCTCTTATTTTTCTCCCCCTTCAGGGGGAGTCAGAGGGGGTCTTTTACGATTGCCATTGTATAGTGTTAAATTGGCCACTTTAACGTGTTACGTTGGCCATCGTAACGTGTTACGTTTGCATTTTATCTGTGCCTCGTTTGCCCTTGTCTGCAGCTAAGGACTCACCTCTCGATTGGATTCCTGAGCGTCAGTTCATGCAGCGGAAACGGGCCCTGTTTTCGATGCCTTGAACCTCTGTTCTAAATCCACTACAAAGGTACGAAAATTTTCCGACACTACCAAATTTCGGGCCTCGATTTAGGCCGATTTTCAGCAGCATTTTGAGCGATTTTTTATTTGACGGTTGCAGGTTGCATAATTGTGCAACCAAAAAATATGACACCATCCTCA
>JAGCXU010000008.1 GCA_017961145.1 Bacteroidaceae bacterium
GCCATAGCCGTAGTAGCGTTCCAGCACGGAGCGTGTCCAGCGTTGTGTCAGGTCGGGCCGTCCAGCCCAGTTGAAGAGAAAGGCGAAATGCATGCTCTGCTGATTTCCCTGCACGACGGGATAATCCCAATATGCATCTCCAGGAGCATTGTATCGGACAGGCTCGCTGGTAACGAAGCCCCATTCCAACCTGTCCACAAAAGCCTTGCGTCCCATCAAACTTATAAGACCATCAACATCTTGTGGCACGAAATAGCTGAGTTGCCAGGCATTACCCTCGACATACTGAGCGTTTGCGCCAGACTTAAAGGGGTCGAAGTCGGCAGAGAAGCGTCCAAGGCTATCCCGCAGATGAGCATATCCGTTAACTGGGTTGATGGCATTACGCCACCATGAGGCCCGCTCGGCGAAGGTTCGTTCCGTAGCGGTATCGCCCAAAGAGGCTGCCATCTGCGATATGGTCCAGTCGTCATAAGCATACTCCAGAGTATTGCTGAAGCGTCCTTTATCGCAAGGCACATAGTGATACTTGAGATAGGCCTCCAGATCTCTGTTGCCTGCAAATCCGCCATGGACATGACAGGCTGCCTGCGTCTGCTGATGCACCATAGCCTTCAGGGCATGATGTCCGTCGAAGTCGCGGATACCCATCTGCCAAGCCGATACCATGAGAGGTATTTCGTGTTCAGCAACCATGACAGGCACATACTCCATGCCGGCAGGACCTTTGGCCAGCCATCCGCAGGCATCGTACATAGCCAGTTGAGAGTGCACCCATCGTGAGCTCCATTCAGGATAGACGAGGTTCCAAACCTGATTGAGGTTCCAGAATGTGTTCCAGAAGGCATCACACCCCAGCGCCATGTCGTGCTTCGGATTGGGGAGGCGGCGCACCTTCTCGTCAGGTCCTACCCAGTCGCCGTTGATGTCGCTATAGCAGTTGCGGCATAGGGTACGGTAGAGGTTGGTATAGAAGCGCACTTTCTCCTTGACGTCATCTGTCTCTATCTCGATACGTCCAAGGAGTTCATTCCAAGTTTGGCGTTGATGGCGTACAACTCCCTCGAAGTCCCATCCGAAAGGAACTGTGAGCTCAGTAAGATTGAGTGCCGCATTTTCTACGCTTACGTACGAGATGGACGAACGCGCCAGGATGCTGTGTTGACGTTTCGTGTCGAACTCCACATAGAAGCCAGCCTTCGAGAGATGTTCACCTTTGAGGTGGTGGCCTGTGAAACGTTCTTCGTTCATCCAGTATCCGCTGCGCAGGATAGGAGCATTAAACTCTATGACGAAGTGAAGGGTGTACTCTTGGTGGGCATCCTTACTCCACACATTGGGCGTAAGTTGATGGGAATAGCCCTCCAGACGATAGTCATCCACCTGGCATATCTCGGCATCCTCTATCTGATAGCCATACTCGGCAGGGATGCAGAGATCCACCATCACACGTCCGTCCCTGTCCTTTGGAAAGGTGTAGCGCTGGATGGCACAGCGTGTAGTGGCTGTTGCTTCGAGCAGAATATCAGTATCGGTAAGGCGGACGGCATAGTAGCCGAGGGGTGTCTGCTCGGATGATTTGTCTATGCGTGAGCGATAGCCCGAATCGGGGTCTTTCTCGTCGCCCACATCCGTTTGGAGCGGACCGTTGGTAGGCATCATGCCAAGTCCGGCCATCGTCCATTCGTGGATATGGCTCATGCAGCCTAGCGACTCGATACTTGGCTGGTAGCCTGCCTGCCATCCCGCGTTCTGGTTGTCTGGACTGAGCTTAACCATGCTGAAAGGCATCCACGGCCCTGGAGCAATCATCCAGCGGGAATGACCTGTGCCGATGCTTGTATCGACAAAGTCGGCAGGGGTGACTCCCTTCTGGCGTTTATGTCCTAACAGGTCATAGTGGGCCGACTTTACCTTGAGCAAGTGCCTGGAGGCTGTTTTGTCAGCTAGATGAAGGCCTATTCCTTCGAACGTTATGGCATCAAAGACAACCCACGAACCCTCAAGAATGGTGAGCGTGATAAGGTTGTCGCCTCGCTTGAGGTCAGATGTTACGAGTGGCACCTCAAGAGTCCTCCCGTGCGTTCGGTCGTAGCGACCCATCACGGCATCGTCGCCAGAAGTACCCTGCAGCAGGAATGTCTGACTTCGTTTGCCCACCTGCACCTTGAGGAGCGACTTGCGAGGATGGGAATCAACAAGCCTGATGCGAAGGACGGCTCGAGCATCTTTACTTACATGGTTGAGACTGAACAGAATATTGGCGCTATGCACGCGTTCGCCAGCCGTTGGACTTGTCCCAGCCCATCGGTCCTCAGGACCAGGCAGGACATAGCAGAAGTCCTGTGCTGGAGTAGAATGTCCTACGACAAAGAAACGGTCCTCATAGCCAAAATCTTGCTTCACGTAATCCTCGTAGCCATTGGGAGCAAGGGCAAACTCGGCGGCACTTCCATCGGGTGTGCCTATCTGCCAAATGACGTCGCTTGCCTTGGCTGTAAGGCAGACATGACAGAAAACTATGCATGCAATCACCTTGAACAGACAAGCCATCGATATTGGTTTTGAAGTCCTTGGATTCATCTTCGCGACTAAACAGATATAATGTTTCGCAGTATGCAGGTTTAAGTTGTCTGAGTTTTCAGAATAACATGGTTACGAAGCTCTCGGCTGGCATATCGATAGTGACGACACCTTGCTCGACTTCGACAACACTTTTTTCGGCATGCTGACTGGCATTAGTGACGTAAACCTGAGCCTGCTCGACAGCAACAGGCAAACCCTTTACCTCGGCCTTGCAAGCTGCTCCGTTATTGACGACATGAACGGCACCTTTTCCACGAGCGGGATTATAGAAGCCTGCTGTGTTAACGTTTTCCTTGTCCACTTCCAACGGTATAGCGAAGGCGTCTGCAGGTGTCAGAGCCAACTGTTGCAGGTTGTAGAAGCGTTGTGTGGGTCGCAAAGGACCATTATCGCCCAACACTCCGTTTCCCTGAAGCAGAGAGTAGTCTGAAGTGAGTTGCCATTGCAGTATGCTCAGCGGCTGACAGATGGCACAAAGACGTGTGTAAAGGTTGATTTCGTACAAAGCGAAGGTGGATTCCTTAAAGATGGCAGGATAACGCCATGCTGCTGCATCTGTGCTACCCTCGCCAACGATGAGGGGGACGTTGATACTTCTGGCTGCTTCACGCCAGTGACGGAGTGTCTCGTCGTCACAGCCTCGCCATGAGTGGAAGGACACGGCTCCTATATACTTATGGGCATCCTTGTCCTTCAAGGCTGGCGTGAGAAAGTCCAATGTGGTGGCATCACTATTGTCGCCCAACAACATCTTCGTCGGCAAATGATGTGCGGCCAATGCTGCTCCAAATGTCTTGATGAAGTCACAATGCTCCTGAGCCGTATGCTTCACGTCGATACCTATGTCCGACTCGTTGAACGAGAAATAGTCGGCTTCCACGCCATAATCATCCTTAAGGAACTGGAGATAGGAAATCATCGACTCGTAGATTTGCTCCTGCTTCGTGGCATCCAGTCGCAAAGCTGCAACACCACCTCGGCCTCGCTTGCTTCCAGGATCTAAAGCCCATCCTGGCGGGAACCAACAGCTAACCACTACAGGCATACCGATGGCTTTCAGCCGACGGGCTATCTCAGCACTCTCCTTCACATGAGGGTCGTCCTTGCCTCCACGGTCCCACGATGCCCAAGGGAATTCGACTCGTCCCATAGCCACGCGCATATTATTGAGGCAATAGTCTATCACAGCCGGATCTTTCTGCGAGTTCTGAATGCGGAAGTTACCACCCAAACCCATAAAACGCGAGCCTGGATGGTTGATGTCGAGGCTAATGTGTGCTGGTTCGTCATGACGTGTTCCGCCTACCGTGAGCAAAGCCTCCAGTTCAGCCGTTGCGCCCTTTTGCAGAGTAGGTAGAAGCGTGACATAGAGGACATGATTGCCTCTCTCCTCGCGCACGATGGAGGTTACTTTTCGGTCGAACACCATCGTCAGCTGACGCTCGCGAGCTGTTACGGTCACTCGCTTTCCTGATGTCTTGAACTTCGCATCCTTGTAGTATCTCGGAGTGAAAGCCATGCCGAAGTACGCTCCTTCGTTCAACGTCTCATCAGCTTCTACCCTCAGTCTGATACGAACCTGCTGCCCGTCCATATCCGTCACCTCCTGATGGAAATGGGCGCCATGCAGAGGAATATCCACAATCTGAGTTTCTCCTTCACGGCGGTACTTGACATTCTGCTGCCGTTCGCGCCCTGTTTTCTCCATCCTGGAGCCAGGCACACCCACACAAAGAGCCGACTCGAAATCGATTAGTTCACCGTCCAGCCTTACTCCGGTGATGTTACTCCACGCCATCACCTCGCTGTGAACTCTGTTTGAAGTTTGACCCTGTGCTATGCCTATAACGCATGTAAAGGTCATCACGATGATTGATAGTATCTTTTTCATAAGCTATTTTGATAATGACAGAGGGTTCTGCACGTTCCTGAATGCGTGTCAAATATACTGTTTTACATGTTTGCGGGGTTAAATTTACGAATAATCTCCCTTTCTCGCAAGAGAAATGGGAGAAATCCGATTTTCTTATCAACAAAAAACTGTGGTTTTGTATGCAGGTTTGAAAAGAAAAACAACGTTATTCTATTATTCCCAATCGAAAAAAAGTTCGATGAAGATGACTGCCAAACATAACACGTGAGGTTTGGAAACTTGACACGCTAACTTGGCCAATTTAACGTGGAATGTTTAAGGATCACACAAGAAGACTGCCCCTCTCTCGCGTTCCCCATGGGAGAATAAAAAAGCCTCGCCCTAAAAGGAGAGGGTTTGGAGAGGGTTGGGGGCTTGGTTTAACAAATAAAAAAGATTCCCAATCTCGCGACTAAGAATCTTAACCTTAAAAATCTAATACCATGAAAAACACTTTTGCTTCGCGGTGCGGACGAGGCTCGAACTCGCGACCCCTAGCGTGACAGGCTAGTATTCTAACCAAACTGAACTACCGCACCAATTTCGTGTTTCCGTCTGCAAAAGTAATGCATTCTGACGACATACGCAAATTTTCCAACAAGAATTTTCTTTCTTTCCTCTTTTTTAGACATGTTTTTCGCAACCGCTACGCTTTTCTCGGCTGTAGGAACGGTATTCATCGAGAGGAATCTCCACTTCTGGCTCAACGAGAGGTGTGCCTTGATGAAGGCGGAAACAGAGGTACTTGATGTCGATGCCGCGAGCCTGCCACATACTTTCATAATATGTCTGAATGGATGAAGCAGCCCCCTCCAAGCCTTCGCTTTGGGAGGTTCCATACAGGTTCCTTGTCTTCACTTCTGCCACGATGCCATTTGTCTTGAGCAGTTCTTCGGTATAGGTGAAGAGGAAATTGGAGTCGGTCTTGAGATGAATGAGTCCCCCATCGCAAAGGAATTGCCTGTATCGCTCGAGGAAATAAGTGCTTGTGAGGCGTTTCGTGACCTTCTTCATCTGAGGGTCTGAGAAGGTGAGCCATATCTCGCTGACCTCGTTTGGAGCGAAGAAACGCTGGATGAACTCGATGTTTGTGCGAAGGAAGCCTACGTTCTTCATGCCTGTCTGCAAAGCCTCTTTTGCTCCTGTCCACATTCGAGCGCCCTTGATGTCCACGCCTATGAAGTTCTTGTCTGGCTTCTGTTTCCCAAGCCCTACTGTATATTCGCCTCTGCCACAGCCCAGTTCGAGTACGATGGGGTTCTGGTTGTGGAAGAAATCCTGATGCCAACGTCCCTGAAGAGGGAAATCCTCTTGCATGACAGCCGACATGGGGCACTCCACAACTAGCGGATTCTGTGCCATCTCAGCGAACTTGGCAAGCTTTCCTTTGCCCATTACTTGTCGAACGAGAAATGAGTGGTTCCGATGTTTTGTCCGTCGGCAAAGATGTCCACACGATAATTGCCTGCGCTCAATGCCTCAGCCACATCCCAATACACCGTCACACTTTGTTCCTCGCCAGTATATTCGATATCTTTGCGAATGCTGTACTCGAGCTGACGGTTCTCGTAGGCAAAGGTTCCGCCCTTGGAAAGGACATCTCCAGTTGGGGTCGTGATGCGGACATAGAGGCTTCGGATGCCTGTTGAAGTCGTGACATTGCGGGCAATAGTGAAGCCGATGACGAACTTCTTGACATCCTTTATCTGCTTGGCAGCTTTGCCTTTCTTGTTATGACCGACTGCATATATTCCAGTCGCATCCAGTTGGCTTGCGATTGCCACTTTGTCTGAGAGCGACTCGTTCTCGGTCGAGAGGTTGGAGATGTGCTGGCGAGCCTGTTCATTCTGCGTCTTGAGGTTGGAGTTCTCCTGCGTCAAAGCTTCGTTCATGCGATTGAGCGAATCGATTTGCAAGACATAGCTCCGAAGCACTTCTCTCAGGGTGGCCAGTTCCTTCTTCAGTCGCATTATCTCGGCTGCATCACTGCTCTTCACTCTGCGCAATTCCTCGAGCAACTCCTCTGTCCGCTTCTGCTCCATCTCGAGCTGAGCTATGAGCGAGTCGTTGTTGATTTGCGTCTTCATCTCGTTGTATTGCATGGCGAACTGCTCATACTCGTTTTCCATCTCCAGTTTGTCCATCTCTGCCAGCTCGAGCATTTGCTTGCTCTCGAGAGTCTGCTGACGCATAGTATAGAGGAGAAAGCCTATGACGAGAGCCACAAGAGCAGCCACCACACCAAGCATTATCTTCGTCTTCTTGTCCATAATCTGTTGTCTTTGATCTGTTGTCCGTTGTCTAACTTTAGTTTTCGTTTGCAAAGGTACGAAGAAAATTTGAAAGATGGAAATTGATGTATAAAAAAACTCCGTCATCGTTGTTGATAGCGGAGCTTTCCTTATTATAAATAATGTGTGGGCTCTCGAGCAATTGCCATTCTCCGTCCCAAATGCAGCATTTTAGCAGTCAAAAAAAACAGATCACTAAAGTGAAGTTCCAAAACCACACTAGTGAAGTTTGCAAACGTCACACTAGTAAATCGCAAACGTCGCACTATACAAATGCAATCGTAACACTATACAATCGCAATCGTAACACTAGTTAATTTCAATCGTCA
>JAGCXU010000055.1 GCA_017961145.1 Bacteroidaceae bacterium
GGCAACGGAATGGATGCCTAAGGGGTAGGTCCCTCGCTGGGCTGTGGAGCACCTGCATTGATGAACGACGGAAAGCTCGTGTTCCCCTATTGCTATAAGACTTGCCAGATACACGACAACGGCCCCCTGAGATTCACGGCAGAACTGACATACGGCACTACTAGTGACGGTATCACCGAGCATCGGCTGATTAGTCTGGATAGAGGTTCGCACTTCAACCGCATGACAGTTTGGTACGACGGCATTGAGAAGCCAACATCTTTAGCCACTGGAGTTGTCCTGCATGGCGACGATGGTTATGTTTTGGGCAAGAACTACGTTCGTTATGCCGACCCGACCGACCGTCCGGATCTGCATCAGTCACAAGTCTATGTGGCAACTTTGTTCCCTTATGGTGTCAGTAAGACTAAGGTACTGAAGGGTGAGCTGAATCACGCGATTGGTATCGTTAACCACTATCTGGGAGCGCCCTATACTTACTTCTTCGGCTCAGCATGGAGCCTTTATGATATTAGCTCCGATGCTCAGTGGCAGAATGTCATCGACGAGTTTATGATTAACCAGCGTCAACCGCTTACATATATTATAAAATGATTAAAAGGCTATTCGTACTAATAGTAGCCCTTGTGCTGCTAATACCCTTGCAGGCTGCAAAGAAAGCAAAGCCGGCAGAGCAGACAGACCGTGAATACTGGTGTGCTATGGCATACAAGATGGCACAACCAGTACTTGAGAACATGGCCAAAGGTGAGTTACAGAAGAATATGAAGACAGAGTTCTCACCTTCGTTCGACAATCGCGACCGCAGTGTAGTCTATATGGAGACTTTCGGTCGCTTGATGACAGGGATTGCCCCCTGGCTTACACTGCCCGACGATGAAACGACTGAAGGCCTGCAACGTAAACAAATAAGAGAGTGGGCATTGGCAGCCTACAGAAATTGTGTCGACCCTGCCTCACCAGATTACTTGAATTGGGGAAAGTCAGGACAGAATCTGGTGGATGCTGCCTTTATTGCCGAGTCATTCCTTCGTGCATGGGACGTGCTATGGGTGCCACTCGACGACATTACCAAACAGCGTTTCATTAAGGAGTTCCAGTCGCTGCGCAAGATAGACCCACCCTATTCCAACTGGCTTCTTTTCTCGTCGACCATCGAGAGTCTGCTGGCGAAAGCCGGTGCTCAGTTTGACGAGTACCGCGTCAACACAGCTTGCCGCAAAGTGGAAGAATGGTATGTAGGCGACGGTTGGTATGCCGACGGCCCAAATTTTGCCTTCGACTACTATTCAAGCTTCGTTTTCCATCCCATGTATCTCGAGACTCTCCAAGCAATGATTGATTCCAAGAAGAGCTCACGCCTGGACTATCAGAAGTTCCACGAGCGCGCCTTAAAACGAGCGCAAAAATACGCTCTCATCTTGGAACGATTTATCTCTCCCGAAGGCACTTTTCCCGTCTTCGGTCGCTCCATCACTTACCGCCTGGCAGCATTGCAGCCATTGGCACTAATTGCTTGGTATGAGAAATTGCCTTCTGAACTGACGAATGGGCAAGTACGTGCGGCTTTGACAAAGGTGCTGCACCGGATGTTCGATGCTCAGGAGAACTTTAACGATGCCGGTTTCCTTACCATTGGCTTCTGCGGCTCTCAGCCTGATGTGGCAGACTGGTATACCAACAATGGCTCACTCTACATGACTTCCATGATTTTCTTACCATTGGGTCTGCCTGCAAATCATCCTTTCTGGACAGATGCTCCGCAAACTTGGACGCAGGTGAAAGCATGGGGAGGCCAGCCATTCCCGAAAGACCATCGTTGGGCTGACGATATTCAAACCCGCGATAGGTGGTAAGCCGGAAACATCTGTCGCTGCCGACCTATCTCAAATCTCCTACCTGAATGACATCCTTGTCGTTATAGTTCAGATTCTCTCCCGCCATACCCCAGATAAAAGTATAGTAGTACGTTGCACTTGCGCAATGAATACTCCATTCGGGCGACATGATGGCCTGTTCATTGTGCAGCCATACCACGCGACTTTCCTGCGGCTCGCCCATGATGTGGCTCACGGTCTGACCTTCAGGCACATTGAAGTAATAATAGGCCTCAATGCGACGGCCGTGGGTATGAGGCGGCATGGTGTTCCATACGCTACCCTCCTGTAGTTGGGTCAGTCCCATCTGCAATTGGCATGGACCTTCCTCCAGCGATGTGTTGACGATGAGCTGGTATATGGTGCGCTGGTTCGACTCGGCTAATGTCCCAAGTGGTCCGGTGACGGTTGCCTTAAGGCTCTGTATCTTGCCATTCTTACGTCCATCGAGCGTAATCCATTGTGTCTTGTAGTGATGATGGGCTGTGGCTGAGTTCAGGTAGAACTTCGCAGGGTTCTTGGCATCTTTTGAGCGGAATATAACCTCCTTGTTCGAGTCAATGTCCTTTCCGTCCTTGTCCTTGCCCAACCATCCACGCCCGACATAGAGAGCCTCGCGATAACCAAGGGGATATTCCTGACCGTCAACGATGACCGACCCTTCGCCACCGGTGTTGATAATTCCCAGTTCTCGGTTACGCATAAAATAGTCGGCACGGAGTTGAGAGTCCGTTTCTAACTTTAGTTCTTTTGTTACCGGCATTGCACCACCGAAGATAAAGCGGTCGTACATCGAATAAGTTAGATTGATTTCATCGGCTACCATCACTTTCTCCATCACGAAACGGTCACGCAGTGTTTGGGTGTCATAGTGCTTCACATCGTCGGGGTGACAAGCCTTTTGAAAATTCATCTTCTGCTGAGCAAGACTAGGTGTAAGATATCCTATCAGCATTAGGATTAAAATTGTTCTTTTCATTGTCGTATCGTTATTTTGTTTTTCATTCAAAAATATCGGAAATACCGTTGCTTCATTTGTCGCTTATTGCTTCGTCGGCGACGATGCGACGGCGATTATGTAACATCATGCCCAGCGTAAATGCAGTCAGCACCACCACGCCAATCCACTGCAGATTGTTCACGCACTTGTAGATGACCCAGCCAAAAAGAGAGGAAGCGAAGTCGAGCGAACCGGCTTCGAAACCCTCAGGAATCTTGGCAGCATTGTCGCCTGTCTGTTCAAATACGGCGTGGGCAGCTTGCGTAAAGGCTGGAGCCATGTCTGTCACGAAGTATAATCCGATGACCAATGCTATCAGTCCTACGATAAAAGTCTTCACCACGTTTCCCTTCGTGTATGGCAGCACCATCACAAACACATAGAACAAACCTGCAAGAGAAGCTAACGGCAAGAACTGGTTGCCAGGCAGGATGACAGCAATACCCAACGTGACAGGAATGAGCAATAGACTTACGACAAGCGTTGTAGGGTGTCCTATCACGAGTGCAGGCGACATACCTATATATATTTTTCTGCCACCGAACTTCCGTTGCACCACTTCCTGTGTCTTCTCCGAAATGGGCATCAAACCATCGATAAACAATCTTGTGATACGAGGGATAAGCTCCATGACGGCACCCATCGTGACGCCAAGGAATAAGATCCTCTTGATGTCGAATTGCGCCAGCACACCTATTAGGGCACCAACGATAACGCCCAGCACCAACGGCTCTCCCAACACGCCGAACTTCCGCTTTAACCCCTCTGCATCGATGTCCAGTTTGGAAAACCCAGGAATCAAGTCAAGCCCTTTGCCGACAAGCATCGCAAAAGGAGTGAAGCTCTGCACAAAGGGCTGCGGAATAGAAATGCCCTCCATTCCCTCATAATAGCATTGAAACTTGTCTGCTGTCCGGTCGGCCATAACCAGTGTGTTGATGTAGCAGATAATCGCGGCAAAATAGCCCCAAGCCAGACTCTCGCCCATGACGAAATAGGCTACGGCCCCAATGAAAGCGAAGTGCCAATAGTTCCAAAGGTCGATGTTCACGGTTCGAGTGGTTTTCGTGATGAGCATTAGGAAGTTCACGCCCAAGCATATCGGGATGATAAGTGCTCCAACTGCAGTGTTATAAGCCACAGCAGCAGCGGCAGGCCAACCCATGTCGAATACGCCCAACTGCAAGTCATACAGGTTTGATATCTCGGAAAGCGGTCCACCAAAATTGGTTGTCAATAAGGCCGTCACGATGCCAAGACCCACGAATCCCACGCCAACGTAAAGCCCGGACTTCAATGCTTTTCCGAATTTCATGCCTATGCATAGGCCAATTATGGTAAAGAGTATTGGCATCATGACTGATGCACCAAGACTGATGATATAACTGAACACCTGTTCCATTGTCTTCCGATTGTCAATAATAAATTATTAAAAGACCTGGCATTAGGGTTGCTTCCCGATATAAGCCAGTATGCCACCATCGACATACAGGATGTGACCGTTGACAGCATCAGAAGCATGCGAGGCCAAGAATACGGCAGGACCTCCTATTTCCTCTGGATTAAGCCAGCGTCCTGCAGGGGTCTTGGCACAAATGAACGAATCGAAAGGATGGCGACTGCCGTCAGCCTGGCGCTCGCGGAGAGGAGCTGTTTGAGGTGTGGCAACATATCCAGGGCCGATACCGTTGCATTGGATGTTGTATTCGCCATACTCCGAACAGATGTTTCGCGTCAGCATCTTCAGGCCGCCCTTGGCAGCAGCATACGCGCTAACCGTCTCACGACCAAGTTCCGACATCATCGAACAAACATTAATGATTTTCCCCTCGCGACGCTCCATCATTTCCGGAACGACTGCTGATGAACAAATGAATGGTCCAACAAGGTCGATATCAATGACTTGCTGAAACTCTTCGCGCTTCATCTCGTGCATAGGAATGCGTTTAATGATGCCAGCATTGTTGACCAGAATGTCGATTTGCCCCACTTCGGCATGTATCTTCTCTACGAGTTCCTTCACAGCCTGTTCGTCGGTTACGTCGCAGACATAGCCCTTCACGTTCTCGATGCCAGCCTCACGATAGTTGTCCAAACCGCGAAGCATCGCCTCTTCGCTGCGACAATTGAAGATGATGTTCTTGATGCCAGCTTCAGCAAAAGCCTTTGCAATGCTGAAACCGATGCCGTAACAGGCTCCCGTAATCCAGGCATTCTTGCCTTCTAACGAAAAGATGTTTCTCATGTTATTTCTCTTTTATAACTGTTCTTTGTTCCGATGCGTGTAGACAAAGTTACACAAAATTGTCAACAAACAGAGCATAAACCTTCGAAAAAACTATAATTGCGAGTGAAAATGTCTTTTAATTATGAAAAAAACCTTACCTTTATCCTCAAATTTCAAGCTTTACTGTTAAATGACTAGAGAATTATTCAACCGGACAGAGCTTTTGCTTGGAGCGGATGCGATGAAACGCATTCAGAGCAAACGGGTCATTATCTTCGGATTGGGAGGTGTAGGCAGTTGGTGTGCCGAATGTCTTGTCCGCGAGGGTATCACCCATCTCACACTTGTCGACAGCGATAAAGTCTGCATCACAAATTGCAACCGCCAACTCATGGCAACCGCCAAGACTATAGGCGAACCAAAGGTTGAAGCTTTGCGGAATCGTTTGCTCGAGATAAATCCGGAAGCAGACATTCTTGCCTTGCAGATGAACTTTAGCGAAGAAACTGCAAACGACTTCAAGATAGAGACTTACGACTATGTCATCGATGCCATTGATTCACTTCGCGACAAAATAGAACTC
Organism: Bacteroidaceae bacterium; assembly: GCA_017961145.1. Classification (GTDB taxonomy): domain Bacteria; phylum Bacteroidota; class Bacteroidia; order Bacteroidales; family Bacteroidaceae; genus Physcousia. The sequence goes on from JAGCXU010000055.1 coordinate 5,688, forward strand.
TGTCTTCGAACCACCGAAACTGGAGCCAAGTTCTTCTCTTCTATGGGTGCTGCTTTGCGGATTGACCCAACAAAAGTGAAAGTTTCGGAGTTCTGGAAGATTAAGGGCGATCCTTTGGCAGCGGCAATGCGTTCGTCGATGCGACGGAACAAGCTTTTCCCTGCTCGCAAATTCTTCTGCGTTCATAGCGAGGAGCAACCCCTACCCAACCTCGGAGAGGCCCTTCAGGACGGCAGTCAGACCTTTCGCAAAGTGCAGACCAACGGCTCCCTTGCCCACATCACAGCCATCTTCGGAATGACCCTTGCAGGCCTCGTCATTCAGGACATCAACGGATAACAATCTTCTGCCTCTTATTTTTCTTGATATAAAGGCCAGGCAACAAGTTGGTGTTCGCAACCTTTTTGCCTGAAAGGTCGTATATTTCATCGCGATTCGAATCGTCGCAGGATGTCGATAGGGAATGGATTCCGGTCGGCAATTCGATTTTGACGCCAACCAGAACAGGGCGATGGTCGGATGCTTCCGGTTCTCTGATGACCTTCCGAACTGTTGTAGATTTAATGACTCGGCCGAAACTCGTTATGTAGTCAATCGTCTTGGTTGGAGTGGGAGCAGGAAAAGTGTAATTTGAACTGGCGGAAGTGATTCCGTTTAGGAAGACAAATCCGTCTTTCCTCATCTGTTTGATGAGTGTAGCCGTCGGTTCGTCGTTCCAATCTCCGCAAATGAAGAAAGGCTTTTCCCAACTGGCAGCCTCTTCCAGAATGATGGGGAGCGAGGCTAAACGGCAGGAATCGTTGAGGTCGAGATGAGTCGTAGCAAACACATAATTCTCGAATTCACACACCAGCAGAGTTCTCTTTTCCACTCCTGGCAAAGGCATATGGTGGACAGACAAAGGGCGTTCCTTGCTGAGGATGGCAACGCCGTATTTGCCGCCAGTCAGAGGTATGGCAGCGCCAAAAGTGCTGTACATTCCAAGAGCATCGCCCAGAATTTTTGCTTCAGGGATATAGCCGGACCGTTTCACACAGCTGTCCACTTCCTGCAGACCGACAACATCAGGTTGAGTGCTTTGGATTACAGCAGCCTGTCGGTTCAGGTCAATCACGTCGTCCATTCCTGCTCCATGACGAATGTTGTAGGTCAGCATCCGGATCTCCATTTCCTCAGCC
>JAGCXU010000056.1 GCA_017961145.1 Bacteroidaceae bacterium
GGAAGACGCCCTTTGCTTTTCTACTTCTTCTCGCTCATTGTAAAGTCGAGTGTTCCGCCCTCTATGAGTTGCTGATGTGTCAGCTTCCAATCGGTAATTTTCTTGCCGTTGAGTTTCACACCCTTAACATAAATGGCCTTATCCGACTTGCGAGGAGCATTGATGACCAAGTCCTTTCCACCTGGCATATGCAAGGTGGCATGACGGAACAATGGTGTTCCGATGACATATTCTGCTGCTCCTGCATTGAAAGGATAGAAGCCAAGTGATGAGAAGATGTACCAAGCCGACATCTGTCCACAGTCGTCATTACCTGCATAGCCACAAGGTGTGGCATTATAGAACGTGCTGCGAACCTGTTCCACAAGTTCCTGGGTACGCCAAGGCTGCCCTGCAAAGTTATAGAGATAAACTGTGTGATGGCTTGGTTCATTACCGTGAGCATACTGTCCGATAAAGCCACTTGCATTACCATTCACTTCTCCACTTGTTTCAGTCAAAGTGAAGTTCTCGTCGAGCTTCTTGATAAAAGGCTTCACGCCGCCAAACAAGTCAATCAGTCCTTGCGGGTTCTGTGGAACAAACCACATGTATTGCCATGCGTTACCCTCAACAAAGCAAGGATTTTCATAACTGAGCGGATCAAATGGCTCAATCCAATTACCTTTATCGTCCTTGGGTTGGAAGAAGCCCGTAGCAGGGTTGAAGAGATTACGATAATATTCGCTTCGTTTGATGAAACGTTCGTAGTCGGCTGTCTTTCCAAGCTTCTTTGCAACTGCTGCCACGCACCAATCGTCGAAAGCCTGTTCCATCGTGATGGACACGCTGACGTTCTGCTTGTTCTGAGGCATGTAGCCATACTCTTCCCAAACCTCGAAAGGACTGTTCGGATGTGTGCGAGTACTGCTCTCTACCATTGCCTTGTAGGCTCTTTCAACGTCGAGTCCAGGCAGTTCTGACATGATGGCATCAGCCACTACGGGTATGGCGTGATTGCCTATCATGCAGTAATTATCTTGTCCCCAAAGGTCCCAAATGGGCAGATAACCGTAAGTGTCGTGATGCAAGACCATATCTCGAACGAATTGTACGGCAATCTTCGGATAGAGAAGGGTGTAGAGAGGATGGGCTGCACGGAATGTATCCCAAAGACTGAAAGTGCTATGATAGCTTTGGCCTGCAGGCATCTGCTTTATCTCGAAGTTAGTATCCATGTAGCGACCGTCAACATCGCTAATAGTGTTGGGCTGCATAAGGACATGATAGAGGCCAGTATAGAAGATTGTCTTCTGGTCGTCAGTCCCTTCAATGTCGATAGTGGAGAGTTCCTTCTCCCAAGCATCATGAGCAGCTTTGGTGTAATAGTTGAAATTCCAAGACTGCGCTTCTGCCTTCATATTCTTGCGAGCTCCATCATTATCAACCGCGGAGATGGCGACTTTTGCCAATACATCTTTCTTATTATTAGGGAAACGCAGGGCTGCCCTCAATGTGCGACCGTTGATGACATCACTTCCTCCTGCATTTCGTCCACCGTCCATCAGGATGCGACTCTCAAATGGACGAGAGAACTCGATGCGGAAATATACTTTGCGAAGCTTTGCCCAACCAGTTACGACACGGAATCCTTCGATAGTCTTGTCATCAAGGATGCGTATCTGGCTTTGGATAATCTGATAAGCACGACGGCCTGTATAATAGGCATCGCCACGAAAAGTCATGCGATCGAGGTCGAGGATGACGGTTTGTTCTTTGTCCTCAGGAAACATGTACTTGTGGATGCCGACGTGAGTTGTTGCGGAAAGTTCGACATTTATGTTCTCTCCACCAAGGAGGTCAACCATGTAGTAACCTGGAGCAGCCTTCTCCTGTTCGTGTTTGAAGGGCAGAGCAAAGATGCCTTTGCGCAAGAGTTCAGGTGTGACACGCTTTACAGTCGGCATCAAGGAAATGTCGATGAGATCGGTACAACCTGTTCCACTAAGATGGGTATGCGTGAAGCCAAAGATGGAATCGCGATTGTAGTCATAGCCGCAGCAAGGGTCCCAAGTGACATACTGCTCAGTTTCTGGAGCAAGTTGCACCATTCCTTGAGGCATTGTAGGACCTGGGAAAGTGCTTCCACTGAGGGCTCCCGTATCGTCAGTCTGCGTGCCGATGAAAGGGTTGACATACTTTGTATAGTCTGTTGCAGTAACTGCCATAGTGATACAGGCTGCCAGACAAATAAATGCTATTCGTTTGGTAAGGAACATAATTAAAACATGTTAATGGTTTGTGCAAAGTTCGTGATTTCTTTTGTCATTCACAAAAAAAAGCATACTTTTGTGCCGAAAAAGACAAGGAAACGCATGAAACGTCTTCTTATAATGCTTCTCTTCGCGCTTACTTTTGGGACAGTTTCTGCCCAAACGCAAGACAGTGTTCGTGTAGATACTCTGCGCGAAGTCGAGGTACGAGGCGACTCCGTACTTCGTGTGAACGAAGCCATACGACAGTCGATAGGAAGAGAACAGGCAACACGCATCGGAACAATGTCCGTGAGCGATGTGCTTGGCGCTCGCATAACGGATAAAATCATGCATCCTTTGGCAGTCAAGGATCGCAAACGGGAGAAAAAACATGCTCGCGACCGCAAGATACTGGAGGAATACGATCAGTTGAACCGCGTCAAGACCTTCGAAGAACTCCTCGACGAAGCCATACGCAAGCAAGCCATCGAGGATGGCAAAGAGCCGCCTACACGTTCAGGAAAAAAATAAACTCGCATATAACTCGCATATATAACTATATATAATAGTATATAAATACTAAGTATATTAACTATATATAATAAAGGCAACAGACAAAACAGAAAACAAGACTGGCGACATCGGAAAACATCACGTGTGACGTTGGCAAATATCACGTGTGACGTTGGCAAACTTCACACGTTAAAATCGACAACATCACGTGCCACGTTTTCAAACCACATATATCTCGTCTCAAATCATGACTTGGCATAAGCTCTCACCCACCATCCTGACCCTGCTCATCTTCCTGCTGGCACAAGGACTCGGCACCATCCTGCTCTTCGGCATTATCATATTGATTTCGCCAGAGTTCAATGCAGCCGTTCAAGCCTACATGAGTGGCGAAGCACAAAGTCTGCCTTTGCTCGAGATGATGTCAGTCTCCACCTTCTCCCTCATCCTGATGGTCGTTGATGTCCTCGCAGTATTAGGCTGCTACTTCCTACTGCACAACATCCGTCTCCTCAAAGCCGACGATTTTTCCACAATCAAGTGGCGGCCAGGCATACTCGCAATCGCTGGAGGCGTTTTGGGAGCCATAAGCATCTCCATCCTGACGGAAAAAGTCCCACTTCCAGACACAATGCTGCAAATGTCGCATGCCATGTCGCACAATATAGTAGGATTGCTCGCACTCGTTCTTGTAGGACCCATCACAGAAGAACTGCTCTTTCGCGAAGCCATCGAAGGCGAAATGCTTCGCAGAGGCACGAACCCTTGGCTCGCAATCATCATCTCGGCCATAGCTTTCGGCTTTGCACATCTCAATTTCGCACAAGGTCTCTACGCATTCCCACTTGCCATCCTCTTCGGAATGATATACTACAAGACCGGAAATATTGTTTTGACTTCCCTACTCCACATCCTCAACAACGGCATCGCAGCCATCCAACTCAACACACAAGGCGAAAACTTTTCCGAACTCACCTATGCCGATTTGTTCGGAAGCCAAGTCTCAGCATACATCATAATGCTTCTATTCGGCTCGCTCAGCATCCTGTTTATGATGAGATTTTGGGCGAATTATCCCATCAACAAACAAACTTGCAACAAAACAGGCATTATGAACGGATAAACATAACCTTCCGTGTTAAATTTATTAAAGTTTAGCATATTTTATGTTAAAATATATTAAACACCCTTGATTCTTTGCATTTATTCCTGAACGAAGTCGTACCTTTGTGCGGAGTATCAGCTACAAAAAGGGCATATTATGCGCAAAAGCGAAACCATATAACTCTATTTTAATACTTTTAACATTTTAACAAATGAAAAAGAAACTCATTCAATTACTCATGCTGCTGGTTGCGGCAGTAAGTGTAGGAGCGTTCGTGTCTTGTAAAGATACAAACGAAGATTATTACAACGAGTTGCGCACACAGTACATCAAGGACAATGCCACTCTGCAGGAAGCCTTTGATGCACAAGTTGCAAAACTGGAAGAGCAGATTGCAACTTACAAGGCTGCTCTTGACTCTCTCGAAAAAGCATTTGCAGGCTTCAACTCTTGCGAATGTGATTCAAATGCACTGAAGGCCGTCATCAAGGGCCTGACTGATCAGATTGAGAGCATCAACGAACAGATTGAGATTCTCACTAATGGTCTTGCTAACGCTGCCACCAAGGAAGAGTTGGGTGCTGTCAACCACACCATCGATCTCCTCACCCAGCAGGTTAACACCATTGACGAGGCTCTGAAGAATCTTATCGCTGCCTTCAATCCTCTGGCTTCAGATGTTGCTGCTGCTAAGGCTGCTCAGGAAATCATGCAGGGCATCATTAATAATCTGCAGGAAGAACTCCGCAAGATTAGGGAAGACCTCGCAAACAATAGCCAGTGCCAGTGCGACTACAACTATGTAACCAGCAAGTTGGCAGAACTTGAGGCAAGAATGTCTGGTGCTGAGGCACAGGCAAAGCAGGCTTTGCAATTTGCAACTGACGCCAAGACTGCTGCCGACGCTGCAAAACTGGCTGCAGAAAGTGCACAGAATGCTGCTGACAACGCAAAGGAAATTGCTAAAAACGCTCAGGATTTGGCAAACTCTGCTATCTTAACAGCAAATGAAGCTAACCGTCTTGCTAATGAAGCCAAGACTGCAGCTGAAACTGCAAACCAGACAGCATCTGACGCAAAAGACCTCGCTACAGCAGCCAACAACCTCGCAAACGCTACTTTCCAGAAAGTTGCTGACTTTGAGGTTCAACTTGCCACAATCAGCGGAAAGGCTGAGCAAGCTCTTACCCAGGCAAACGATGCATTTGCATTGGCTGAAGCTAATCACAAACTCATCGACAACCTGACTCAGACCGTCACAAGCATGAAGTCTGAATACGATGAAAAGTTCGCCAACATTGATGAAGCTTTGAATAACCTCAAGGGTCTTAGTGAGAAGGTAAATGGTAACACCGAAAGAATCGCCGCTCTTGAGACTGCTCTCAAAGACCTGAAAGAGAATACCCTTCCCGATTTGACTGATAAGGTTAACGAGATGAGCGAAAAGCTCGATGGCATGAGCGAAAGACTCGCAACAGTAGAGGCTCAATGTGCTACTTTCCTTGAAGAAGCACGTCTCATTGCTCAGGCAGAAATTGCAACTGCTAAGGGTGAAATCCTCGCATATGTGATGGAGAATTATGTTAATAAAGAGGATCTCGAGAATTA
>JAGCXU010000057.1 GCA_017961145.1 Bacteroidaceae bacterium
GCTGACAACCTCTTCGATGAGAGCGTCGGAAAAGAACTCCGCACCCATTTGCAGCATGCGTGACGCGTAGCCCATCTGTGTTTGCCCGTTTCTCTCCATAACGATACTTATGGAAAGAGATGTTCGAGGTCGGAAATCGTGGAAGGCCGTTCCGTCGCTGCTGGCAAACTGAACTTCCTGCATTCGCTGGGAAACGTATGCGTGTACCTTAATGACGGAAGCATCAAGAGAATGAGCCTTCTCCTCAACAAGCAGAAGAACTTGGCGGACTTTATCGGGAGAAAGTGTATCAGCAGGATTGCTTATGCATAAAGGTTTCTTCGTTGTCAATAGCGCTTCCCTGCATGAGTTAGCGCCAAACATGCTTCCCGCAAATCTTGCTGCCTGCAGCATGGCCTTCTCGCTCAAGTCCATCGTGTAGGCATAGCCAGTTTGAGCTCCTTTCACAGCCCTAATTCCAGCACCATAAAGACATACTTGTTGAGCTTGACTGACTGCACTATCTTGCAGCACCATGCTGCTGATTTGCGTATCTTCTAAAAAAATATCGGCATACTCACCACCTTGCGAAAGTGCAGTAGCGAGTATGCCGTTAAGTTGTTCGCTCGTAAGAGGAAACATCAATCCTTATTTGTCGAGGTATTCTGCTAGTGTCTTGCCAAGTTCTTCGCCGCGGAGGTTGGCCTTGATGACCTTTCCGTCGGGGCCGTAGAAGATGGTTGCAGGGATGCCCTTGATGTTGTAGAGGTCGCTTGCAGCACACTCCCAACCCTTCAGGTCGCTGATTTGTGGCCAGGTGATACCAAGGTCTTTGACGCCCTTTTCCCATGCTTCCTTGCTGTTATCGAAGGAGATGCCGACCACTTCGAAGCCTTTGTCCTTGTACTTCTCGTAGTTCGCCTTCACATTAGGCATTTCTGCTTTGCAAGGACCACACCAAGAAGCCCAGAAGTCAACGAGAACATATTTGCCTTTACCCACGTAATCAGTAAGGTGGCACTCTTTGTCTTCGAGGTCTTTACCCACGAAATCTACAACGTCAGCACCAGGCAGTTTGTTCTTCTCGCCGCTGATGGAAGCCACAACAGGCTCGAGTGTCTTGCAATCCTTGTACTTGTAATCCTTCAGGAAGCTTTCGATGAATTCCACTCCATAAGAGTTGCTGCCAGTACGCAGGAGGTAAATAGGAGCCATGTTGTCCTTGTTCTCCATGATGATCTGCTTTTGTGTAGCGATGATTTCCTCAGATATCTCGTCGTAACGCTTGTCGAAACCTTCCATCATATCCTTAGGAATAGCGCCGTTATACTTCTCGTGAGCCTCGCTATACTCCTTCATGAGCTGCTCCATCGGGCTGCTTGCCATCTTCACACGCTCCATTGCATCGGCAAGTGCCATGTTGCTTTCGGAGCCTTTTGTAATGGTAGCTTCGCCTTCCTTAATGGTTACCTCGATGGGCTTTCCGTCGATGATGACGGTACAAATCGGCTGACGACGGTCAGCGCTACGGCCTATCACGGCAACTGTGGGCTCGACGGTGTCCACGATAAACGTGACAACTCCGTCGGCAATCTGTCCTTCAGGATAGGTCTGACGGTCGAACATATTGTAGAGGAACGTGGGTTTCGGGTCGCCCAAGTCGCCTACAACCTTGATTTCAGTCTTTGTTTCAGCACAAGCCACCAAGCATACGGTAGCAAGCATGGTCATAAAGAAATTCCTTTTCATAGCTGTTTATAATTGTTTAGGTGTTTCATGTTTGACAGGTGCAAAGGTACGCTTTCTTTTTATAACAGCCAAATCTTCCGACAGAAAAACGTTCTTTTGTTCAACAAAAAATATTGAGTTGCCAGACATCACGTGGGAAGATTGAAAAGATGGCACGTGAAGTTCGCCATTTTCACACGTGAAGTTTGCTATTTTCACACGTGAAGTTTGAGAAGATCACACGTGATGTTTTCTCAGAAGTCGAAGTATCTTTTAGCATTATAGTAGGAGATGTCCTCCACCATCTGTGCAATAAACTCCATTTCCTCTGCCGGCAGCTTGCCGTCCTCCACGTCCTGACCGATGAGGTTGCACAGGCAGCGACGGAAGTACTCGTGGCGAGGGTAGGAGAGGAACGAGCGGCTGTCGGTCAGCATGCCTACGAAACGGCTCAACAGACCGAGCACCGAGAGGGCGTTCATCTGGCGTTCCATGCCGTCGAGTTGGTCGTTGAACCACCATCCACTGCCGAACTGTATCTTGCCTGGCGTGGGACCTTCCTGGAAGTTGCCTATCATCGTGGCAATCATCTCGTTGTCCGAGGGATTGATAGGGTAGAGGATGGTCTTCGCGAGGTTGCCTTCGCTGTCCAACTTGTCGAGGAAACGGGAGAGACTCTCGCTGGTGTTCCAGGTTCCGATGCTGTCGTAACCCGTATCAGGACCAAGTTTGCGGAACATCTTCGAGTTGTTGTTTCGCATCGGACCATAGTGGAACTGCTGCGTCCAACCAGC
>JAGCXU010000058.1 GCA_017961145.1 Bacteroidaceae bacterium
GTTCTCGGCTGCAGCTTATTTCTTTGCTCGCGAAGTCTCGGAAAAGCTGGGCATAGCTGTTGGCGTAGTCAACAGTTCTTGGGGTGGAACCCCTGCCGAAAGTTGGCCAAGTCTAGAGACTCTTCAGAATGTAATGGGTTTCCAAGAACATGCCAAGAGGCTTTTTGCTACAGGATTCGACGAGAATAAAATCAATCAACTCTATCAGGAAGAACGGAGAGAGTGGACGAAGGCTGTTTTCAAGGACGACGAAGGACTCGAGAAGGGCGACATTGACAAAGCTGTTTGGGCAGCTTCTGACATGAACGATTCCGGATGGAACAAGACGATGCAACCAGTGCTCTGGAGCAAAATGGATGCGCTGAAAGACTTCGACGGCATTGTTTGGGTGCGCAAAGTGGTGGAGGTGCCTTCTTCCCTCGCAGGCAAAGACCTGAAACTGGAACTGGGGGCCATTGATGATGAGGACGTCACCTATTGGAACGGTCAACGCATAGGAATGAGTGCAGGTTGGAATACTAGTCGCACCTACACAATTCCTGGCAGACTGGTGAAAGCTGGAAAGAATGTGCTCGCTGTTCGCATCAACGATACAGGAGGAGATGGTGGCTTTAATAAAGAAGCAAAGGACTTCAACATTACTGCCGGAACTGAGAAAATCTCGCTTGCTGGCGAATGGCGTTGGAAGAAGAGCATCGATGCTGCCCACATAACAAAACCAACAGACATGACAGAACCTGTCGATCCTAACAATGCTTGGTATCCTGCAGGCCTCTACAACAGCATGGTTGCGCCTTTCCTCTCGATGCCTATTCGCGGTTTCCTTTGGTATCAGGGATGCTCGAACGTGGGCAGAGCCGTTCAGTATGAAAGTCTCTTCCAAGCACTCATTCTTGATTGGCAAACTCGCTTCAACAAGAACTCTCAGGTGGCCCCCTACCCCAAGCCTGAACCTGAAGGACCTCGTCGTTTCTTTCAGTATAACTCGAAGTCAATTCCCTTCTACTTCGTGCAGATTGCCAATTACTTGCAAAGGAAAGACCTGCAACCGAAATCAGAATGGGCTGCTATTCGCGAGGCACAGCGAAAGGCTTTGCGGCTCGATGGTGTCGGCATGGCTGTGAATATCGACATCGGCATGGCAAACGATATCCATCCGAAGAACAAGCAGGAGGTAGGACGCCGTCTGGCTTTGCTCGCACTCAATCGCACTTACGGCAGGGAAGAATTTTGTGCTGCTCCTGAATTCCGACAGATGAACGTTATTGATGGCAAGGCAATGCTCATGTTCATGCCCACACAAGGTAGCGATTTCCTGGAAGAGAACGCCGACATCAAGGGCTTCTCGATTGCTGGTCCCGATCATGTTTGGCACGTTGCAAAGGCTTATTATAGCCCAGACGAGAACAATATTAGGTTCGGCTGGCCTGTCGTGGTGGAAAGTCCCGAAGTGCCGCATCCTGTCGCTGTTCGCTATGCTTGGGCCGACAATCCTGAGTGTAATCTCAAGACAGTTTCAGGCCTTCCTGTAGGTCCATTCAGAACCGACGATTGGGACGACATTAAGTAAGATGCGAAACATCACGTTTGACGTTTGCGATTTTAACGTTTGAAGTTTGCGATCGTAACGTGTGATGTTTTCAGACGTGATGGGTTAGCATCTCGTCAGGTAAGTTGCAGCGGATTCGGCACAGCGTTCCCCATCGACTCCTGCACTAACTATACCACCTGCATAACCTGCTCCTTCGCCACAAGGAAAGAGGCCCTGAATGCGGATATGCTGCAAGGTCTCACTGTCACGAAGGATGCGGACTGGGCTGCTGGTTCGCGTCTCAATACCGATGACGGTTGCTTCGCTGGTCAGGAAGCCGTGTTTCTGCTTTCCCCATAGCTTGAAAGCTTCGCGAAGTCGGCTGCTTATAAATTCCGGCATCCAGAAGTGGAGCGGGCTTGCAATCAATCCTGGAGCATAGGAAGACTCGTTCAGGTCGGCAGAGAGCCGTCCATTCACAAAGTCGGTCATTCGTTGTGCTGGAGCAGTTTGCAAACGATTTGCCTGAAGCCAACATTGCTTTTCGAGTTCCTCCTGAAGCAAAAGCAGGGATAGAGAAGAATTTTGATTTTGGGGCTTGTCTATTTTGAATTCTTTGCTATCCTCAGGTCTGATTTCCACTACCATGCCGCTATTGCTCCAACGCCCACCTCGATTGGAAGGGCTCATGCCGTTCACGACAACCTGCTCAGGACCGCTTGCGGCTGGGACTACAAAGCCTCCAGGACACATGCAGAAACTATAAACGCCTCGGCCTTGCACTTGTGTGACCATACTGTATTCAGCAGCAGGCAGCCACTTGCCTCGCCCTTGTTTGGAGTGGTATTGAATCTGATCGATGAGATGGGCAGGATGCTCCAGTCGAACACCTATTGCAAGTCCTTTCGCTTCAATGTCTATGCCGCTCTCAGCAAGATATCGATAGACATCTCTAGCCGAATGACCTGTCGCAAGAATGACGGCTTTTCCATTGACCATTAACCATTGACCATTGACCATCGCTTTTATGCCGACCACCCTTCCCTCTTCGATGATGAGTCCCGTCATCTTAGTCTGGAAATGGACTTCGCCGCCACAACTTAGAATTGTATTGCGCATGTTCTCTATGACGCGAGGAAGGCGGTCTGTGCCTATATGCGGATGGGCATCAGAGAGAATGGCTGGACTGGCTCCATGTTGAACAAAGATTTGCAGGATGCGGTCAGTATTGCCACGCTTTTTGCTACGCGTATAGAGCTTTCCGTCGCTATAAGCTCCTGCCCCACCCTCGCCAAAAGAATAGTTGCTCTCAGGGTCAACCCGTTGCTCTGGGCGAATGCGTGCAATGTCTTTCTTGCGCTCACGAACATCTTTTCCTCGCTCCACGACAATAGGCTTGAAGCCAAGCTCAATGAGACGAAGCGCTGCAAACAATCCGCCAGGACCAGCTCCAACGACAATGATAGAAGGCTGGTTGCTCACATCTTTATATATGTAAGGTTCGAAGTCCTGCAAAGGCGGCTCCTCGCCAACGTAAGCTTTGACAGTCAGATTGACAAATATGGTTCGTTGACGGGCATCAATACTGCGACGAAGAACACGAACAGCTCCAGCATTAATGCCTTTTTCCTCTCGAAGATATGCAATAATGCTCTGCTCGTTGTATGCCTGCTTGGGCAGGATGCGTAGGTTTAGTTCGTGTACCATAGAAGCAATGAATGCACAAAAGTATAAAATAATTGCGAATTATGAATTATGAATTATGAATTATTTCGTAACTTTGCACGCGAATTGTTAAAAGGCAAGAATGAAAGTAATAAAGTTTGGCGGAACTTCAGTCGGTTCTGTAGATAGCATACTGAGTGTAAAGAAGATTGTCGAAAGGCAAGAAGATCCTGTCATTGTAGTTGTCAGCGCTCTTGGTGGCATTACCGATAAACTCATCAGAACGAGCCAGATGGCTGTGGAGGGAAATCCTCTCTATCAAGAGTCGTTCGAAGAGATAAAGCTTCGTCATGAAGAAATGATGAGTGCTATCATTCCTGCTGGCGAAAAGCGCGACAACATCACAACTACAGTTTGCAGATTGCTCGAAGAACTGCACAGCATCTATCAGGGAGTCTATCTCATTCGCGACCTCAGTCCAAAGACGCAGGCTGCCATTGCTTCTTATGGCGAACGCATTAGCAGTCAGATTGTTGCTGCACTGATTGAGGGTGCAGAGTGGTTCGACAGTCGCGAATTCATCAAGACAGAATTCAAGGCTGGCAAGAATCGTCTGGTTCGTGAATTAACCAACAAACTGGTTCGAAAAACTTGGCAGAGATTGCCGAAGATAAGCGTCGTTGGCGGTTTCATCAGTACAGATGTCGAGAGTGGAGAAATAACCAATCTGGGCAGAGGTGGTAGTGACTATACAGCCAGCATTATTGCTGCCGCTTTAGATGCCAGCGTACTCGAGATTTGGACCGATGTGGATGGTTTCATGACGGCTGACCCCAAAGTCATCAGTTCTGCCTACGTTATCCCTGAACTGAGTTATGTCGAAGCGATGGAGCTCTGCAACTTCGGAGCAAAAGTCATCTATCCTCCTACGATTTATCCAGTTTGCATCAAGCACATTCCCATTCTCGTCAAGAACACCTTCAATCCTGATGCTCCAGGTTCCATCATCAAAGATGAAGTCAAAAACGATTCGAGGAGCATTAAGGGTATTTCGAGTATTAAGGGAACGACGCTCATCACTGTTGCAGGCCTTTCTATGGTAGGTGTGATTGGTGTCAACCGCCGCATCTTTACTTGTCTCGCTGACAATGGAATCAGCGTCTTCATGGTCAGTCAGGCATCCAGTGAGAACAGCACCACTCTTGGTGTTCAGGATGAGGATGCTGATGAAGCCTGTCGTGTCCTGAACCTTGAGTTCCAGAAGGAAATAGAAGATGGCTCGATGTTCCCAATGCATACAGACAGAGGCTTGGCAACAGTCGCAATCGTTGGTGAAAACATGAGGCACGTTCCAGGCATTGCAGGCAAACTCTTTGGCACGCTTGGCCGTTCAGGTATCAGCGTCATTGCCTTTGCTCAGGGTGCTAGCGAGACCAACATCTCTTTTGTCATCAAACAGGACTTCCTTCGCAAAGCCCTCAATGTCATCCACGACTCCTTCTTCCTCTCCGAATATCAGGTGCTGAACCTCTTCATTTGTGGAGTTGGAACTGTTGGCGGAAGTCTATTGGAGCAGATACATCAGCAGCAAGAGAAACTGAAAAGCGAACTCCGTCTCAAACTCAATGTTGTGGGTATCGCAAGCGGACACAATGCAATGTTCACTCGCGAAGGCATCAATCTGGAAAACTATCGCGAACAGCTTGCTGCAGCACCCAAGAGTAATGTTCAGCGTCTCCACGACGAAGTCATTGGGATGAATATCTTCAATAGTGTTTTTGTCGATTGCACAGCAAGCCCAGAAGTAGCTGGACTCTATGCAGACTTCCTCGACCACAACATCAATGTTGTTGCGGCAAACAAGATTGCAGCAAGCAGCGACTTTGCCAACTATCGTCTGCTGAAAGAAACTAGTCAGAAGCGAGGTGTCAAGTTCCTCTTCGAGACAAATGTTGGAGCAGGTCTTCCCATCATCCGAACCATCAATGACCTCTGTAACTCAGGTGATAAAATCCTTAAGATTGAGGCAGTTCTGAGTGGAACGCTCAACTTTATCTTCAATACGATTAGTCAAGACATTCCTTTCAGTGAGACAGTTCGACTGGCAAAGGAAAGAGGTTACAGCGAACCTGATCCACGCATAGATTTGAGTGGCAAAGATGTTATTCGCAAACTTGTCATCTTGGCTCGCGAAGCTGGCTATGAAATCAGTCAGGAAGATGTTGAAGCCAAACTCTTCATTCCTCAGTCGTTCTTTGATGGATCGCTAGAAGAGTTCTGGAAAAACCTGCCTTCTCTTGATGCTGAATTCGAGGCTCGCCGTCAGCAACTCGAAGCTCAGAAGAAAGTTTGGCGCTTCGTTGCAAAACTAGAAGGTGGCAAAGCAAGTGTTTCGTTGCAGGAGTTTGATAGCGACCACTCCTTCTATAAGCTTGAA
>JAGCXU010000059.1 GCA_017961145.1 Bacteroidaceae bacterium
ACGTTGACCTGAAAGGTTATAGATGCTTTCGTCGGAAATGGCGTTAATGTGCTTGATTCCAGTTGGATCATCGTAGAGATGAAGTGTCGCTTCTGCTTCGTCAGGAATGAAGAAGAAAGCCCTGAAACCGCCCATCTCTTCTCCTGAATCGAATGAAACTAGCAAACCTTCGGCAGTAAGTTTGCGTATTTCCATCGAGAAGATGTCCGAATTGATAAGGCTGAATGTCCCTCGGAAATGTGCTCCTCCCTTTTGAATGAAGCCTGCATTTGTGTCAGACTCGTTGATAAGGATATCCGAAAGAACGATGTCCTCGCTAATTTCATTAGGAACGTAAACGAGGTAGGGCTGGCCTGCCACAATCGAATCGACCAAGCAGAAATCGAGTTCGCCTTCCACATATCCGCAGAACTCGTAGGCTTTGGTACCTTCTCCAAAGAGTTCTTCGATATTGTCAACTTCGAAAGGAAGACAGATGGTGTTCCATCCTGCCTCGAAAGTACGCTTCAAAGTGAGTTCGTCATACCTGTTGGCCTCGATATCGGCATTCTCTGCCATTTCATCAAGCACCAGTCTTCGTATTGGAGAAGCAGGAATCTCAGGCAATGGAATACTTTCTGGAATCGCTTCACCAGTAAGGTTTGTGGTGAAGTAGGAAGCCATTGCTGGTGTTGCCTTCAGCGTGGTTGTGTACTCGAAGGCAGTTCCCTCTTCATTCAACATGTAGAAATCCCTCAGTTTAGGCGAGAATGTATTGCCGTGGAACCTGAAGCTGGGCGAAGTCACAACCATCTTGTCTGTTCCAGTCTTGAAGAAAGGAACGTTGTAAGAGCGGAATACAATGGATCGTCCAGCCATCTTCGTATCGCCGGCAATAATGTAAGGAGTGCCAGCTCGCAACACCTTAGCAGGCTCGAAGATGACCTCGCCATTGCCTCCTTCCTCAGTAAACTCGTAGATCCAGAAGTGGTTGAGCGTATCTTCCAATGAAACAGGAATGTCTTCTATGAAGATAGAGTCTGCTTCGAAAGGCATGGTGAATGCGTGCCAACCTGTACCATCTTCTGTCTCTGCAAAGGTATAGGTGAAGGATGCGGTGTCTGCATCGAAGCTCGAAGGAATGTAGTAAGGTTCGTCATTAACCAAGTCAATACGATTTGAATGGTTGCCTTTCACTACATTATAACCGTCGAGAGTGGCAGGAATCTCCATGTTTGGAGCAAAGGAATAAATCGTGTTGAGATGATATCTGTTTGGTGTCAAACGATTTATCTTGTTGCAATTCGCATAGAAACCGCAAGTTGTTGTGCCTGCAGCCATATTGGAACTGTAAGCTTTGCCAGAGATAGTTCCGTCGGCCTTCCAGAACAAAGCGCCACTTCTCATTTCCCATTTGAAATCCCAAATGCCACCCTTTGTCAAGGTTCCTTCCTGATTTCCATACATTGCCTTGATGTGGTAGTAATATCCTTCGTTGAGATTGTCGTAGTCAAAATCGACACTAGCAGTCTTGCCTGCAGGAATGTCAACATTAAATGTTTTGGTTGTGCTGCTATAAGCTGTGTTGTTTCCGATAACCTGAGTCCACAACTGCAATTTTATTCTGCCATGATAGTCTCTCGAAGCATTGTTCTTAATGTTTGCTTTGCCTACAAGACGTTTGCCATAAGCAACGCCGTTAACAAGATTGCTGATGGTATAGGAAGAGATTGCAAGGTTAGCCTTGACAGCTTCTGCTTCCGTAATGACTTCCATCGTGCCTTCTCCTATGACATTGTTGCCTTTGTCGTCTGTTGCAAACCATAAGTTGTATGTGCCTGTCGTGTCAGGAGTGAAGAAATAGGAAACATCGACCGTTTCGCCAGAACGAACTGCAACCATCGACTTGCTTTCGGTATAGACCTTGTTTTGTGTCTTGCTGGCAAGAAGATAGACAGTCTTGAAGTATTCCTTGCCATTGTTGCGGAATGTCACCTTCACTTCCTGCTCATTCTTTTGAATGCGAGTGCCAGGGAAAACAATCGTGTCAATTTCGATAATCTCAGTTGTGGGATATCGGAAATTCATGTTTATGTCGCCAATACTATCAACAACTGCCTCAATGTACTGACCTGAAATCATGTTGTATATTGGATGCCAGACATCGCTTGTCCTCAATTTGCTTGCAGGAGAAAGCTTGTAAGTGCCTTCTGGCAGTTTGCCTTTTAGGGCGAAAGTCTTGGATTGGGATGCGTCGTTAGCAAGTGACGAAATGTTAAGTATCGAGCTTGCAGGAACAAGTCGTCCGTCTTCTCCGATTGTGACGATGGCTACATTATAAGGACCGGTAGTGTTGGTTTTGTTGGTAAAAACAGCTTTGATGGATGTACCAACAATGCTGACATCACGGATATTGAGATGTGTATCAATCTTTTCTCTTGGCAATCGAAGACCAAAGAGTGCACCTTGGCTCATGCTATAACCGTCGCTACTACTGCTTGCTCCAATGCCACTGTTGTCGCCAGGATTGAGGATGCTCACCAAGAACCAGCCGTTACTGCCGCCTCCCCAGCCCCAATTGACATGGAAAAGGTTTTCTCCATCGAAGCCGTCGAGCACGAAGGCATGTCCACCACCCGAGGAATGGCCTGCATAAAGGACTGGATAGCCTGCATCTATTTCGTTGTATATCCTGTCGAACCAGTCATCAATACTGAAGTCTCCGCGTCCTCCCCAATATGCACAATTGTCAAAACCGAAATAGTTGACGAACACATCGCGCGACCTTGATGTGGAAGCGCCAGACGAAGCGCCATAGCCCATCTTGACGGACTGCCCCATATAGAGCATCAGGTTGGCAACGGCAGTATCCTGCCTGTCGTGAACATGTTCGTTGTTGCAGTTATATGTGTCGCTCATGTTCTCCCAATCAATTATTGTATTACGGGGTATAGCCTTTAAGTTGATGGTCTTTTTTGTTCCATCAGGCAGGGTGTAGGTGCATGAATGAGCAGGAATGACGGCCTTCGTCTTTTCAGGAAATCTGTAGAAATTGATGACCTGTGCCATAGCCGTTGCCACGCATCCTGCTGCAGGATAGCTTTTTAGGGCACCAGTCTTTTCATCGTAATATTGAGGGCAGGTTAGGTTGTAGGGATGCCCTTGGTTCCATCGTGTGGTCAACAACTCTGCGATGCTGTGCTTCGTGGCACTTATCTTGTTGGGCCTCTTCAAAAGAGGCGAGTTCGGCTGGATATCGTTGTCAACAATGTATTTGATCTGATCGGCATAGAATTGCAGCCAAGAGCGCATGTTCTCAGGAATGTTATTGGGGTCGAAAGAACCTTGTTCTACATAACCTAGAACGGATTCTGTGCGGTCATCGCCAGAAATGATGACATAGCCGCCATCGTTTCCGGCATTGAAGACATAGTAATATGCATCCTCCTCGTTTGTCTGTTGTGCTGAGGCTTTTCGAGGAGCCTTGAAAGGTTTTTGCGAAGCAGCGATGCTTTTGCCTTTCGCGAGCATGTAGGTCTGCGCAGAATAGAGTGCAGCCTGCTTGCTGATAGGTTCTGCTGCAAGCATAAGAGTACAGCAGACAGCTCCAAAGAATATAGTTGTTCTCTTCATTAGTTGTTAGTTTTTGTATGTGGCAACTTTCTTGCCATTTATAATGTTGATGCCTTTAGTAATCCTGTTAAGACGTTGACCTGAAAGGTTATAGATGCTTTCGTTGGAGATAGCGTTAATGTGCTTGATTCCAGTCGGATCGTCGTAGAGATGGAGTGTTGCTTCTACTTCGTCAGGAATGTAGAAGAAAGCTCTGAAACCGCGCATCTCTTCTTCGGGATCGAATGAAACTAGCGAACCTTCAGGAGTGACCTTGCGCATTTCCGTCGAGATTGCTTCTGAATTGAGAGGCGAATAAGTGCCTCGCAGACAAACGCCATACTTATCGATAAACCTTGCTTCTGTATTTGCCTTGCTGATAAGGATGTCCGAAAGAACGATGTCTTCGCTAATTTCATTAGGAACGTAAACGAGGTAGGGCTGGCCTGCCACAATCGAATCGACAATACAGAAATCGAGTTCGCCTTCCACGAAACCGCAGAACTCGTAGGCTTTGGTTCCTTCTCCAAAGAGTTCTTCGATATTGTCAACTTCGAAGGGAAGACAGATGGTGTTCCATCCTGCCTCGAAAGTGCGCTTCAAGGTGAGTTCGTCATACCTGTTGGCCTCGATATCAGCATTCTCTGCCATTTCATCGAGCACCAGACTTCGTGTTGGAGAAGCAGGAATTTCAGGCAATGGAATACTGTCTGGAATCGCTTCGCCAGTAAGGTTTGTGGTGAAGTAAGAAGCCATTGCGGGCAAGGTCTTTAAGGCAGTCACATATTCGAAGGCAGTTCCCTCTTCATTCAAGATGTAGCAATCTTTCACTTTCGGAGAATATGTGTTGCCGTGGAACTTGTAGTAGGTGGATGTCACGACCATCTTGTCGGAACCGGCCTTGAAGAAAGGAACGTCGTGAGAGCGGAAAACAATGGACCGGCCAGCCATCTTTGTATCGCCGGCAATGATGTAGGGAGTTGCACCTCGCAATACTGTTGCAGGCTTGAAGATGACATCTCCATTGTCGTCTTCTGCGGAAAACTCGTAAATCCAGAAATGATTAAGCGAGTCTTCCAGCGAAACAGGAATTTCATCTATGAAGATGGAGTCTGCTTCGAAAGGCAAAGTGAATGCGTGCCAGCCTGTACCTTCTTCTGTTTCGGCAAAGGTATAGGTGAAGGATGCGGTGTCTGCATCGAAGGTTGCTGGGATATAGAATGGTTCGTCGCTAACCAGATTGATGTTGTCCGCGTGTTTCCCGCTAACGACATTATAACCGTTCAGAGTTGTCGGTATCTCCATGTTTTGACCGAAAGCATATATGGTGTTGGGGTTCTTGTTGGGGTTCAAGCGATTGATTTTCTTGCTGCAATCCGCATAGACGCCACAAACGGAGGAAAGTGTCGTTATGGAAGTTGCATGTTGCTTGCCGACAATGGTGCCATCCGTTTTCCAACTTGCGATGCCTGCTTTCATCTCCCAACCGCCAAGGTCCCAAACGCCTCCATTGCCTAAGGAACCACTTTGGTTGACGTAGGAAGCGCTGATATAGTATTTGTTGTTTTCATTGAGGTCTTCGAAATCAAAGTCCACACTTGCAACCTTTCCGGCAAGGATATCTACGTTATAGGTATGGCTGGAACCTCCCCAGGCAGAGCCTGAACTGTTTGGCTGGTTCCATACCTGTAAGCGAATACTTCCGTGGAAATCAACGTTTTTGTTGTTTTTAATGCTGGCTTTGCCGACAAGTCGTTTGCCATAAACGGCACCACTGACGAGGTTGGTGATTGTATAGGAGTTGACGGTAAGCTTGGACTTGTTTGCTTCGGCCTGAGCTTCGGTCAGGACTTCCATCGTGCCTGTTCCGACTTGACCGCTTCCATCGCTTCCAGTGCAGAACCAGAGATTGTATGTTCCTGTCTCTTCTGGGGTGAAGAAGTACGACACATCGACGGTTTCGCCATTTCGGACAGCAACCATCGAACGGCTTTCCGTATAGACTTTCTGTTGTGTCTTGCTGGCAAAGAACCGGACTTCCTTGAAGTATTCGTCTCCATTGTTGCGATAGGTTACTTTCACTTCCTGTTCCTGACCGACGATGCGAAGACCTGGGAAGACAATTGTGTCGATGCTGATGCTATTTCCGTTATTGATGTCAACGGGAGTCAGGATGACGCCAGTACTGTCAACTACGGCTTCTATGTAATGGTTGCGCATATCGTATTTCGGCTTCCACACTTTGCTTCTTGCGGCCTTGCTGGCTGGAGAAAGTTTGTATATACCTTCCGGCAGTTTGTTCCTGATTGAGAAGGTCTTGGTCGAGGTGGCTCCATCCGACATGTTGGAGACGGATTGCTGGTTTCCTACGAGAACGATGTTGCCTTCTTCGTCGTATCTGACGATGGCCGTGTTGAAACTGCCGGTAGATCCCGTCCTGTTTTCGAATGTGGCACGGATTGACGTGTTGTTGATGACAGAAACATCTTTGGCGTAGAGATATGTGTCGGCATTGTCGCTGTCGGGCAGACGCAAATTGAAGAGTGCGCGTTGGCTCATGCTGTAACCGTCGCTACTGCTGCTTGCACCGATGCCGCTATTGTCGCCAGGATTCAGGATGCCGACGAGGAACCAGCCATTGCTGCCACCTCCCCAACCCCAATTGAGGTGGAAGAGGTTGTCGCCATCGAAGCCGTCGAGCACGAAAGCATGACCACCGCCTGACGAGAAACCAGACATGAGAACAGGGTAGCCTTGTTCTATCTCGTTGTAAATCATATCGAACCAGTCGTCGATGAAGTAATCGCGCCGTTCTCCAACGTAGCAACTGTTGTCGTATCCGAAGTAATGAGTGTAGGCGTAAGCGCTGAAGTTCGCGCCGGAAGACGGTCCCCAACCCATCTTGACAGACTGGCCGCAATAGAGCATCAGATTGGCGACGGCAGTGTCTTGTGCATTGGCGTGAGCGATGTCTTGCCAAGAATAAGTGTCGCGCATATTGTCCCAGTCAATTACGGAGTTGCGCGGTATGGCCGGCGTCGAGACGGTTTTCTGAGTGCCGTCGTCCATGGTATAGGTGTTGGAATGAGCGGGAATGACAGCCTTCGTCTTTTCCGGATATCTGTAGAAGTTCATGACCTGAGCCATGGCGGTTGCCGTACAACCCGTTGCGGGATAGTGCTGAGTGCCATCCTCCTTCTTGTAGTATTTTGGGCAGGTGATGTTGTATGGACTTCCCTGATTCCATCGAGTTGTGAGCAGTTCGCCTACGCTGTGCTTTGTGCCGCGAATCTTGTTGCGCTTCTGGATAAGGGGAGAGGTCGGCTGTATGTCGTTGTCTATGATGAACTTGATCTGGTCGGCATAGAGTTGCAGCCAAGATCGCATGTTTTCGGGAATGTCATTCGGGTCGAAAGTGCCGTTTTCGACATAGCCGAGGACGGGTTCCACTCGGTCATCGCCCGAAATGATGACATAGCCGCCATCGTTTCCGGCATTGAAGACGTAGTAATATGCATCCTCGTCGTTTGTCTGTTGTGCCGAGGCTTTCCGAGGGGCCTTGAATGGTTTTTGTGAAGCAGCGATGCTTTTGCCTTTCGCGAGCATGTAGTTCTGTGCCGAATAGAGCGCAGCTTGCTTGCTGACGGGTCCTGCCGTCAGTTGAAGGGCAGCGCAGAGCGTTAAAAGGGATAGAGAAAATCTTTTCATCCTGTTGTATTTTTTTTTAATTGTTAGTTTTATTCTTTATTATCAGTTGACGGCCCACATTCCACCAATTTCGCTGCAAAGATACGTTATTTTGGATTTCAAGCCAAATAAATCTACATTTATTTGCTTATCTATATTATTTTATACCAAATTCTCTCTTCTGGGCTTTCTTTTGCAAAGGTACGGGTATTTTTTGAAGCCACCAAATTTCAGGCATCGAATTGGTGGTGTTGGGAAATTGTCGTACCTTTGTGTTGTTAATCCGGATGAAACACGCGACAATGCGAAACGTAACACGTTAAAGTGGCCAATTTAACACTATACAATCGCAATCGTCACACGTGAAAAGTCGAAACGACTGCAGTGAAATCGGGCAACTTCACTGCCGAAGTTTGAAAACGCAACACGCCATGGATAATTGGTAAGCCGTTGCAGGGTGGGGAAGAAAAGAGCCCGATTCCAAATCGAGCTCCTTACCTTATCATTCGTATCCGTTGGGATTGTTCTTCTGGAAGTTCCACGAGTCGCGGCACATCTCTTCGATGCCGAACTTCGCTTCCCAGCCCAGCTCGCGCTTCGCCTTGGCAGGGTTGCAGTAGCAGGTGGCTATGTCGCCCGGACGACGTGGTTTGATGGCGTAGGGAACCTTCAGTCCGTTTGCCTTCTCAAAGGCTTTCACTACGTCGAGAACGGAGTAGCCGTGGCCTGTTCCGAGATTGTAGATGGCAAGGCCCTTGTTCTCTTGGATGGCCTTGAGTGCGCAAACATGTCCGTTTGCAAGGTCAACGACATGAATGTAGTCGCGAACTCCGGTCCCGTCGTGCGTGTCATAATCGTTTCCGAAGACGCCCAGTTCCTTGCGGATGCCAATGGCGGTCTGGGTGATGTAGGGCATCAGATTGTTGGGGATGCCGTTGGGGTTCTCGCCAATCAAGCCTGATTCGTGAGCGCCTATCGGATTGAAATAGCGCAACAACACGACGTTCCACTCGGGATTGGCCTTCTGAACGTCCATCAGAACTTGCTCGATCATCGACTTTGTCCAGCCGTAGGGGTTGGTACATTGACCTTTAGGACATTCCTCCGTGATGGGAATGATGGCAGGGTCGCCATAGACGGTGGCACTGGAAGAGAAGATGATATTCTTGCATCCGTGCTGAGCCATCACGTCAACAAGCACGAAGACACCATTCATGTTCGTTTCGTAGTACATGAGAGGCTTTGCAACCGACTCTCCCACAGCCTTGAGTCCAGCAAAATTGATGACTGCATCTATCTTATGATCTGTGAAAATCTTGTCCATTGCCGCGCGATCACGGATGTCGGCTTCGATGAAGATGACTTCATGGCCGATGATTTTCTCGACTCGACGAATGGCTTCCGGCTGGGAGTTGTAGAAGTTATCGACGACGACAACGCTATGTCCTGCCTTGTCTAACTCAATGAGGGTGTGGCTTCCAATGTAACCTGCGCCACCAGTCAAAAGAATGTTCATATCTTTATTGTAGTATAATTATAAGCCAAATAATGTTTTGAGTCCGTTATCTACTCCGCTGAAGCCCATGAATGCCATTGCCAGGAGGCCTGCCGTGATGAGGGCAATGCTCATTCCCTGCAATCCCTTGGGAACGTCCATCATGGCCAATTGTTCGCGAAGGCCTGCAAAGACAACGAGTGCCAAAGCAAATCCGATGGCTGTGCTGATGGCAAAAACGACACCCGTCAAGAGGTTGGGCTCGAGGCCTTGAGTGGCATAAGTGCCGTTTGCCACGAGAATGGCGACACCAAGAATGCAGCAGTTGGTCGTGATGAGCGGCAAGAAGACACCAAGCGCCTGATAAAGTGCAGGAGCACTCTTCTTCAAAATGATTTCCACCATTTGCACGAGAGCGGCAATCACCAAAATGAAGGCAATCGTCTGCAAGTATTCAAGTCCGAATGCATTGAGGACATAAACCTGAATGAGGTAGGTCACGATGGTTGCAAGCGTGAGCACGAAAGCCACCGCAGCACCCATTCCGAGGGCAGAATCCACTTTCTTGCTGACTCCAAGGAATGGACAAATGCCCAAGAACTGCGACAGGACAATGTTGTTGACAAAGACCGCTGTAATGAATATAAGAATGTAAGCCATAGTTATGCCTTTTTAATCTTGTTGAAAATAGCTATGAGATAACCAAGAGCAATGAAGGCTCCGGGCGCCAGAACGAAAACGAGTGCGCCGTAATCCTCGGAGAAGAGGGTTGCATTAAACACCTTTCCCGTGCCCAACAACTCGCGAACAGCACCAAGAAGTGTAAGTGCAAGCGTGAATCCAATACCCATTCCGATGCCGTCACAAACGCTGCTGATGACGCCGTTCTTGGCTGCAAAGGCTTCTGCTCGGCCAAGAATGATGCAGTTCACCACAATTAGCGGAATGAACAGACCGAGGCTCTTGTCCACTTCGGGAGCATAAGCCTTGATGAGCATCTGCAAGATTGTCACCAAAGACGCTATCACGACAATGAACGAGGGAATGCGCACCTTGTCGGGAATCAGATTTTTGATGAGCGATATGATGAGGTTGGAGAAGATGAGGACCGCCATCGTGGCAAGTCCCATCGACATACCGTTTATGGCGCTGCTGGTCGTGCCGAGCGTCGGACACATGCCAAGCAGGAGCACAAACGTGGGGTTCTCTTTTATAATGCCGTTAAGCAGGACTTTCATGTTATTCATTGATGTTTCCTCCTATACATTATATATTACTATTATTTTTGCCTGCTTGCGGACTTGCACCACTTTGAGCATCAGAGTTCTCGGAAAGCGTCTTGTA
>JAGCXU010000060.1 GCA_017961145.1 Bacteroidaceae bacterium
AAGATTCGCGTCGGTTTGATGGATCGCTCTACTTGGGACAGTCCTTATGGAACCACAGAAAATGGTAAGGCGAAGAAGGGCAAGAAGGCATCCAAGTCTTTGTCTGAGATGTATTCCGACTTTGGAAGTGACGGATTTGCTCAAGAGGCAACGAAAATGGCGGAAGAGTGTATGGTCTTGCTTAAAAACGAGCAATCTGTCTTGCCACTGAAGAAAGGCACCAAGTTGTTTGTCTGCGGCCCCAATGCCAACTCTTTCCGTACGATGAATGGTGGTTGGACATATGCTTGGCAAGGCAATATGACCGATGATATTGCCAAGAAGATAGGCAAATACAGGACTTTCCTTGGAGCCCTCGAAGAGAAGTTCGGAAAGGAGAATGTCACATTTAGTGAGATGGTTCGCTATGATGCTCGGAATTTCAACTTTGACCATAAGGTGCAAAACGGCTCCCAAAACGGAGGCACAGATGCAGAGAAGATTGCTGCCGCGGATGTCATTGTGGCTTTCGTTGGCGAGAATTCCTATACCGAGACGCCTGGCAATATCGACGACCTCAACCTCTCACCTAATCAAAACGAAATGGTGAAGTCGCTGGCGGGTTACGGCAAACCGATTGTGCTCGTGTTGAATGAGGGCCGACCTCGTATTGTAAGTGGGATAGAGCCTTTGGTGCAGGCAGTTGTCCACACCTTCTTGCCTGGCAATTATGGTGGTGATGCTCTCGCCAATCTTCTTTCCGGAGAAGCCAATTTCTCTGGCCGAATGCCCTACACTTACCCGAAGCATCACGGCTCGTTCATCACCTACGACTGCAAGCCTTGCGAGTATGTCGAGACGATGGCTGGCGCATATAACTACGATGCCAACACTACAGTTCAATGGACTTTTGGCTCCGGCATCTCTTATTCCGAGGTGAAGTATGCCAACCTGCGTGTCGAAACACCTAAAGCAGCAGGAAAAGTCCAACCCAGCAAAGGCTTTTCTCCGAAGTCGGCGGCTGGAACGAAGTATGATGAAGACATTCACTTCAGCGTGGATGTCACGAATCAGTCGGACAGAAAGGTAAAGGAGCCGGTTCTTCTCTTTGTTTCCGACCTCGTCGCTTCGCTGACTCCCGATGTCAAGAGGTTGCGTGCCTTTACCAAAGTGGAACTTGATGCTCACGAAACGAAGACGGTCACTTTCAATGTACGACCTTCCGACCTTGCTTTCGTGAACGAGGATCTGGAGTGGGTTCTCGAGCCTGGAAAGTTCAGGGCGGCAGTCGGAAATCAGCGTGTCGAGTTCTCCCTCGAGTAACTGGGCGTGCTTAGTTTCCGAACAACCACAGTGTCGTTGCCAAACGTAACGTTTTACGTTTGCGATTTTAAAGTGTTACGTTTGGCAACTTAAAGTGTTACGTTTCGATTTTAACTGTGTGTCGTTTCCTGACATAAAAAAACAACCCGGGGCACGGATGCCACCGGATTGCTACCACCCTCGTTGCGGGAGCCCGACTCGAACGGGCGACCTCCAGGTTATGAGCCTGACGAGCTACCAACTGCTCTACCCCGCGATATTCTTCTTAAAAGCGCTGCAAAGGTAAGACGAAATTCCTAATCTGCCAAATTATTTAACTAAAATTTGTGCCACAAAATGCCTTTTTCTGCCTTTTCTTGCACAAAGTGTGGCCGTTTGAGCATTTTTAACACCTAAAATGTGCACAAATTAAAGAAAATGTGCTATCTTTGCAAACGAAATGGCAGTAGTAAAGACACGCATAAAGCTTGTAGATGTGGCTCGACAACTGTTCGCTAAGAATGGTTTGGAGAACACCACTATGAACGACATTGCTCAGGCTTCGGGCAAGGGTCGACGTACGTTGTATACCTATTTTAAAAGCAAAGATGAGATATATTGGGCAGTCATCGAGGGCGAGTTGGAACGCATCAATGAGAAGATGAACGATGTGGCAACACAACCAATGGAGCCCGAAGACAAGCTTGTGGAAGTCATCTACACACATCTCAACATGATCAAAGAGGCCGTACAACGTAATGGAAACCTTCGCGCAGAGTTCTTCCGCAATATCATCATGGTGGAGAAAGTACGCAAGAACTTTGACCGCAACGAGCAACGACTCTTTGCTTCCATCATGGCAGAGGGCGTTCAACAAGGTCGTTTCGAGATAGACAGCATTCCTCTATGCTCGGATATCATGCACTATTGCGTGAAAGGATTGGAGATTCCCTATATCTACGGCCGACTGGCAGACGGGATGCCTCAGGGAATGAGCCGTGGCATCGTGCAAAAGCTCATACATAAAGCCTTGAGCCGACAAGAGCGACATGTGAGTCAGTACCTCTAGAAGGTCTGAATTTTGGATTTAAAAGTAAAGAACTAAATATGGGATTATTAGAAGGAAAGACTGCACTCATCACAGGTGCAGCAAGAGGCATCGGAAAGGCGATTGCCCTTAAGTTTGCCTCCGAAGGCGCAAATATAGCATTCACAGACCTCGTCCTCAACGACGAGATGGCTGCCGGACTGGAAGCCACACGCAAGGAAATCGAGGCAGTCGGCGTGACCTGTCGCGCTTATGCAGGCAATGCAGCCGATTTCGCAGCTACCGAAGAGGTCGTAAAGAAGATAAAAGAAGACTTTGGAACAATAGACATTCTCGTCAACAATGCTGGCATCACGAAGGACGGACTCATGCTCCGCATGACCGAACAGCAGTGGGATGCCGTCATCAACGTCAACCTGAAGAGCACCTTCAACTTCACTCATGCTTGCGTTCCCGTCATGATGAGGCAAAGAGGAGGCAGCATCATCAACATGGCAAGCGTGGTTGGTGTTCATGGTAATGCAGGTCAGGCAAACTATGCAGCCTCAAAAGCCGGCATGATAGCCCTCGCGAAGAGTATCGCACAAGAAATGGGACCTAAAGGCATACGTGCCAATGCCATCGCTCCAGGCTTCATAGAAACAGCTATGACGGCACAACTTAGCGAGGAAATTCGCGAGGAATGGAAGAAGAAGATACCTCTTCGTCGAGGCGGACAGGTTGAGGACATTGCTAATGTAGCAACCTTCCTTGCCAGTGACATGAGCAGCTACGTCAGCGGACAGGTCATCCAAGTGGATGGCGGCATGAATATGTGATGACTGTCTTATACGAAGATAATCATCTGATAGCCGTAGCTAAGAAAGCAGGGGACATCGTGCAGGGCGACAAGACTGGCGATGTCCCTTTGTCTGAAATGGTGAAAGCTTATCTGAAAGACAAGTATCAGAAGCCTGGTAATGTCTTTCTTGGAGTCGTTCACAGGCTTGATCGTCCTGTAAGTGGTGTTGTTCTTTTTGCTAAGACAAGCAAGGCTTTGCCTCGACTCAACAAGATGTTTGCCGAGCATCAGACAGTCAGGAAAACGTATCTGGCGATAATCGCTAACAAACCTCCGCAGCAAGAAGGGACGCTTACACATTGGTTGACGCGCAACGAGAAACAGAACACGGCTCGAGCCTACGACCGCGAAGTGCCAAACAGCAAGAAAGCGGTACTCGAATATCGCCTTGTTGCACAATCAGAACGCTATTTCTTGCTTGAGATAGAACTGCATACAGGCCGTCATCATCAAATTCGCTGTCAGCTTGCGAAGATAGGTTGTCCCATCAAAGGAGACCTGAAGTATGGCGCTCCTCGCAGCAACCCCGACGGCAGCATCTCGCTCCACGCATGGCGCCTCGAACTGGAGCACCCCGTCTCGCACACCCTAATCGACATCAAAGCACCTGTTCCCCAGGAGCGTCTCTGGCAAGAGATAAGCAGACGCATGGAGAAT
>JAGCXU010000001.1 GCA_017961145.1 Bacteroidaceae bacterium
GACGCTCAGACTTTGACCAGGAAAGCAGGCCGAGACCACCAGGTTTGGCAGGAAGTGGCACCCTTCATTCTGCACCTTTCGGAGCCGCGTTACTACCGAGATCCGGACGTATTGAACGGTTATATGCGTGGAAGCGAAACGGAAGCTTACGTCCGACTCATCATGAACCGATGGAATCAGTATCGTGGAAGTGCCCGTTCCTACAGTAGTGGAAGCACGCCGGCACCAGCCAGAAAGAGTCTTCAGGAAGGCGAATACAAGAGTGTTGTCAAGCCTGCCGAGGAATGGGTGCCTGAGGAATGAGGAAACGACTACAGTCACGTTGGCAAACGTATAGTGTTACGATTGCATTTGTATAGTGTGACGTTTGCAATCGTCACGTTTGAAGTTTGCAAAGATCAAGTGTGAAGTTTGCCAACATGCCACGAGGTCCATACAAGAAAAACCAGTTTTTCTTGTTTTTGTTTTGTTTTGTGCGGACTTATTCGTAACTTTGTGCCCATAAATTATACCAATACTTTCACTATTATGACAAAGAAACTCTTTTTCGTGTTGCTCGCTACGTTCTTCTGCAGCACATTTTGCCTTATGGCTCAAGACTTTGACCCCCAACAAGGTTACCGCCTCGAGATAGGCGACGGACTTGCCCTCGACAACCAGAACGGCACTATCACTTTCTCGCCAGTCAACAAGAAATCCCAGACTCAGGTGTGGCGCATTGTGAAGTCCGACAGGCAGGGCTACCATTGTCTCTACAGTCCAAGCGCTGAGGTGGCGCTCGACAACGGCAATCACGGCACTAGAGAGGGCGAAGTGCTCAGTTGGGAACTGAGTCCCAGAAACCCCAATCAGCAGTGGCTCATCGAGAAGAGTGGCGAAGAGACATATGTTCTGACCAGTGCTGCAGGCGGTCTCAAGCTCGGCTACAACGATAACTGTCAGCCTGGCGGACATGTTTGGCAACTTCGCGGAACCAACCAAAGCGAGTATCTTCAATGGCGACTCGTCAAGACAAACCTCAAGATAGAGACACTTAGCGAAACCCAAAAGTCCAAGAACGACTGGGAAAACGAGGCCATTATCGGCATCAACAAAGAGCCTGGACGCGCCACTATGTTGCTCTATTCCAGCGAGAAAGAGATGAAGAACGATGCCGCATATCAGCAGCCCTGGCTTTGGCCGAACTCTTCTCTCAGGCTTATGCTGAACGGACAATGGCAGTTCAACTGGGTTCCCAAACCCGAAGACCGCCCCATCGACTTTTATAAACCCTCGTTCGATGCTTCCTCGTGGAAGACCATACCTGTGCCTTCTTGCATGGAAATGCAGGGCTACGGCACTCCCATCTACACCAACATTACCTATCCTTTCAGGAATCAGCCACCTTTCATCAGGAGTCAAGAGGGATATACCGTCGTGAACGAACCCAACGCAGTTGGCAGCTATCGTCGTACCATCAAGGTTCCCGCCTCTTGGAACGGCAGAGAAATCTATCTCCACTTCAATGGAATCTACAGTGCTGCCTATGTTTGGGTGAACGGACAAAAGGTCGGCTACACTCAAGCTCCCAATGTCGACGCCGAGTTCGACGTGACAAAATACATCAAGCCAGGCATCGAGAACCTCGTTTGTGTTGAGGTCTATCGCTGGAGCGACGGCTCATACATCGAAGACCAGGACATGTTCCGCCTGAGCGGCATTCATCGCGATGTCTATCTCGAAGCGCGTCAGAAGCTGCATGTTCAAGATGTGAAGATGACTTCGATGATGGGTGGACGCGGTCGCAGAGGCGGTGGCGACAACTTTAGCCGTGCCTTCCTCGCCATCGACATTGCCCTCCAGAACCTTGGTAAAAAGGCAGATGCCCGCGTTGACGTAGAGCTTGTGAATCCTGCAGGCAAGACCATCCAAACGGCAATCCTGCAAGTAAGCGGCATAGAGAACGGCAAGAAAGACGCTCACCTCAACCTCGAAGTGCAGAACCCAGAGCTATGGAGCGCCGAGAAACCTAATCTCTATACCGTCAACATCAGCGTCGGAGGCGATGTTTACACGCAAAAGTATGGCTTCCGAAAGATAGAAAACCGCAACGGACAAGTGTTCATCAACGGCAAGAGGGTAATGTTCAAGGGTGCTGACCGACATGACACGCACCCCATCTACGGCAAAGCCATTCCCGTGGAAAGTATGATAGAAGACATCTTGCTGATGAAACGTTACAACCTTAACACGGTTCGCACCAGTCATTATCCTAATGACCCACGCATGTACGCCCTGTATGATTACTACGGAATCTACGTGATGGACGAGGCCGACGTTGAGTGTCACGCCAATCATGGCCTGAGTCGCAACCCGAAATGGGAAGCTCAATATGTGGACAGACAAGTGCGTATGGTGCTTCGCGACCGCAATCATCCCAGCGTCATCTTCTGGAGCATGGGTAACGAATGCGGTGGCGGCAGCAACTTCGTCGCCTCGAAGAAAGCCATACAAGAGCTCGACGACCGCCTCATACACTATGAAGGCATGAACGAAGTAGCGGATATGGACAGCCGTATGTACCCCAACCTGCCCAACATGATTAGGCTCGACCAACAGGCTGACCTGCAGAGTCGTCCCTTCTTCCTCTGTGAGTATGCTCACGCCATGGGTAATGCCATCGGAAACTTGCAGGAATACTGGGACTACATCGAGTTCGAGAGCAAACGCATGATAGGTGGCTGCATCTGGGACTGGGTGGATCAGAGTCTCTGCAAATGGGGTGAACCTACCACAAACATGTACTACGGCGGCGGTTTCGGCGACTATCCCAACGACAACGACTTCTGTTGCAACGGCATCATCACAGCCGACCGTCACGTCACACCCAAGCTCCTCGAGGTCAAGAAGGTGTATCAGTACGTTGACTTCAAGTTGACCAACGACAATAAGATCCGCATTCGCAACCGCTACTGCTTCACGCCGTTGAGCGAGTTCACCTTCTCTTATAGCTTGCTTCGCGATGGTAAAATGATTAAGTCAGGTACTGCATCGCTGCCCGAAGTACAGCCTGGCGACAGTTGCTTCATCGATCTTCCTTGCGAAGTGCCTGAGGGAGAAGCCCTCTATCACCTCAACGTTTCCCTCAAACTCAAGCAGGCAACGAATTGGGCAAACGCTGGACATGAGGTTGCGGCAGAACAACTCCTGCTCCGCTACGGCAAGCCAACGCTTATGGATGCAGCCAAAGTCAGTGGTACCCTCAAGGTCGATGAGAATGCTCAGCAAATAAGTGTCCAGAACGAGAACTTTGCCTTTGTCGTCAACAAACAGAGCGGAGCCGTGACAGAGCTCTCGTACAACGGAAAGCCCATCATTGTGACAGGCGGCAAGATACCTTTCGGCAACTTTACCTTTAATGGCTTCCGCAGCATCAGCAACGATCGCCGAGGCAACTTCAAGAGCGACATCACTACTCCCAAAGTAACGATGAAGCAGGAAGACGGCACGGCAATCATCAACGTAAAATATGATGTCAAGTCAGGACGCGAGAATAGAACAACCATTCCTGTCGAGACGACATATACTATCTATAATGACGGAAGCATTGGCGTCAAGAGTAACTTCGGCAATGAAAGCAACCAGGACTTCAGCAGGCTTGGCCTCATCGCAGCTCTCGACCCGCGTCTGGGCAACGTGCAATGGCTTGGCCGCGGTCCTCACGAGAATTATCCTGACCGCAAGACATCGGCATTCATGGGCGTATGGGACGGCACGGTGAACGGCATGACTGAGGAATACGAGAAGCCTCAAAGCATGGGCGAACGTTGCGACGTGAAGTGGGTAACATTCACGGACGATAAGGGAGAAGGCGTACGCTTCCGCACAGGCGGCACCTTCGACTTCAGCGCCCTGCACTATACTGATGAAGAGCTTTGGCAGACAAAGTACAAGCACGAACTCAACAAGATTTATCGCCCCGAAATCATCTTGCATCTTGATGCCGCCATGCGTGGCCTCGGCAATGCCAGCTGCGGCCCAGGCCCATTGCCTAAGTACGAACTCCAAGAAAAGAGCTACAGCTATGGCTTCGTCATCGAGCCGATAAAGTAAGCTAAATAGACATGAAACAGGAAGAACTCTCCCTCGAAGAACAGGTTGAACGCATCCACAGGAAGCGAGCAAAGCAATTCGACAATACAAAAATCAGGATAGTATTCAACATACTTTTCCTCATCTTGGCAGTCGTCGGGCTTAGCATGTATTTCTTCGGCAGCAAGAATCACGTGCCGGCACTCATCGTCATTGCTGTCGGCATGGCATTCAAAGTGATAGAATTCATTTTGCGTCTCCTATAAAGCATGACCAAAAGGCTCTATATATTGCTGCTTCTCATCAGCACTTTGCTACAGGCAAGTGCACAGGTGCATCGCGTCAACAAGGACGGAAGCAATGCCGCCCTTTATAACGACGGGGAGACATACGTCGTGGCTCCTGAGGACGGTTCTTATATAGATGGTGCCGGCAATCGCACAACTTGGGGACGCGACACGACACGCTTCAAGAACAAGAAGAATATCCCCATCGGACAGTTCCAATGGGTCTTGGAGCCCCGCCTTGGTACAGTTGTTGACGCAGAGAACAATGATACCGTCGTGCATGACTTTTACAAGTGGAATGCCACTGATGGTTATTCCGGCGACTACAACTACCTTGCCAACATCGGTTCACCTCGTTTGAGTCGTCTCTATTTCAATCGGGACAACACTTCTGACGAGTTCCTATTCTTGCAACCTTTTAGTTTCTTCCGAGGCTCGCTGCAGGACTTCCGCTTCACAAACACGAAGAGTCCCATCACAAACCTTGCCTATCATTCTTGCGGCAATAGACAAACCGGTGAGGATCGTGTTCGAGGTTATTTCGCCACCAACATCAACAAACTTGCCGGATTGGGTTTCAAGATAGACTATAGTTATGGCGTAGGTTACTACTACGCTCAGCCCAATAGTATGTTTGGAAGTACATTCTATGGTTACTATCGTGGTGAGCGATACAACTTACATGCTTATGTTGGCATCAACCACATGAAGATGGGCGAGAACGGCGGTATCGAGGATGACCGATATATAGAGGACCCTTTGAGCACTGGACAGAACTACAGCCCGGGTAACATTCCAACTATGCTCGACCAAACTTGGAATCGTAATCACGAGCAACACTATTATTTGACGCATCGCTATAACCTCGGTTTCACACGTATTATAGAGATTCCCGACTCGTTGAAACCTTCGCCACCATCTGTTTCTGAGCTTCTTTCCGACTTGCCCGACAGCATACAAACCGTGCTCCGCGAGGATACATTGGCACGAAGAATTGCCGTCGACTCACTCATGCAAGTATGGCATGACTCACAGGAAGTGCCAAAGGAGTTCATTCCTGTCACCAGTCTCATACATACCCTCGACGTAAGTAACCTTAAGCACGAGTACTTGTCTCACAACACAACCGACAATTACTACACCAATTGTTACTTCGGTGACGGAGATGAAATGAAAGACTTGACGCGTGCTCTTTCCGTTCGAAACACCTTTGGCATTGCCCTTCGAGAAGGCTTCAACAAGTGGGCACAGATGGGAATAACTCTCTTCGGTACCCACAAGTTACGTTCTTACAAATTAATGGATGGTGAGGGTGGTATGACGCGATATACAGAAAGCGATGTCTCAGTTGGTGGCGAACTGGCTCGCACGCAAGGTTCCCGCTTCCACTTCAACACTTCTGCTGAGGTATGGCTTATCGGTGAGCATGTAGGCGACCTGAACATCGACGGCAAGACCGACCTAAATCTACGCCTTGGCAAAAGAGACACGTTGCTTACCGATGTTCATGTCAACTTCATGCATCGCAAGCCAACTTTCTTCTTCCGGCATTATCATTCGCAGAGTGCTTGGTGGGACAACAATGATTTGGACCGTGAAGTGCGTTTAAAGATTGATGGTACTCTTCGCCTCAAGAAACTTGGGACGAGGTTGCAGGTCGGTTTCGAGAACGTATCAAACTACACCTACTTTGGCATGCAGAACACTCTTCTTGAGGGGAAGGATGCTTTGAGTCTTTTGCCTACCGATTACAGTCACGCCGTTGGCGTCATGCAAACTGGCAGTGTGCAAGTCTTCGGAGCCACACTTGCACAGGATCTCAACTGGAAGGTCATCCATTGGGACAATCAAGTGAGTTTCCAGACGAGCAGCAATCAGGATGCATTGCCTCTGCCAAAGCTCAATATCTACACCAACCTTTATCTTCTCTTCCGCATTGCAAAGGTTTTACGTGTGCAGATAGGCGGCGATATGCGTTTCTTCACATCATACTATGCTCCCGACTATAGTCCTGCCATCCAACAGTTTGCCGTGCAAGATACAGGTAATGAGCGCGTGAAGATAGGCAATTATCCCATTATAGGCGCATATGCCAATATGCATCTCAAGCATTGTCGCATTTACGTCTCTTTGCGTCACGTCAATGCCGGTTCAGGCCATTCCTTCCTCGTGCCGCACTATCCCATTAATCCTATGACCATTCATTTTGGTCTTAGTTGGAACTTCTTTAATTAGCGACACGATATGCCAGAGTCCATATATAAAGAAATCCGTTGGGGCTTCATCGGATGCGGTGAGGTGACCGAAAAGAAGAGTGGTCCTGCGTTTAACCTTGTTCCTGGGTCGAAGATACAAGCCGTAATGAGTCGAAGCAAGGAGAAGGCGAGTTCTTATGCCGAGCGTCACAACATTCCGCGCTGGTACACCGACGCTCAACAACTCATCAGCGACCCAGAAGTGAATGCCATCTACATCGCCACCCCACCCTCCTCTCACGCCACTTATGCTATTATGGCGATGAAGGCAGGCAAACCGGTTTATGTAGAAAAACCTCTCGCCAGCAGTTATCTCGATTGCCAACGCATCAACCGTGTTAGCGAGCAGACGCGTATCCCTTGCTTCGTGGCTTATTACAGACGCTGCCTGCCTTACTTCCAGAAGGTAAAGGAACTTGTTGAGAATGGTGCCATCGGCAAGGTTACTTCCGTGCAGATACGCTTTGCCTGTCCTCCTCGCGACCTAGACTATAATAGTACAGCCCTGCCATGGCGTGTGCAGCGCGACATAGCAGGTGGAGGTTACTTCTATGACTTGGCTCCTCACCAGATTGACCTGCTTCAGGAGATATTCGGACCGATTGTCAGAGCAAAAGGCTTCAGCAGCAATCGAGGCGGACTTTATGAAACGGAAGATACCGTAAGTGCAGCCTTCCAGTTTGCCGACGGTCTGCCTGGCAGCGGTTCATGGTGCTTTGTCAGTCACGAGAGTGCCCGCACAGACCGTATCGAACTGATTGGAGAGCGCGGACAACTGCACTTCTCTGTCTTCACCTACGAGCCCATCGTCATGCGCACTGAACAAGGGCGACAGGAGTTTCATATCGAAAACCCCGAACATGTTCAGTTGCCACTCATCCAAAGCGTGGTGGAACACCTGCAGCAAAGCAGCATCTGCACCGCCGACAGCATCAGCGCAACCAGCGTCAACTGGGTGATGGACCACATCTTGGGCAAGATATAACGCGACACAGCACAGGGCATCTTCAAACACACCGTGCCATGTTGGCAATCATAACGTGCCTAAATTGCAAACTAGGCGTGTCGCGTTTTTTTGCACGCAGGGGTATTTGATTTTCCTTCTCAATGGTCTTATATATGAAAAGCGACTTAAATAGTTATGGACTATAGCAAACAACCGTTCGAACGCCTCTTCAAGGACAACTATCCGCACATGTATCGCATGGCGTTTTCCTTGGTAGAGAATGCCGAGGACGCTAAGGACGCCGTGCATCAGGTGTTTGTCCAGATGTGGAGAGGCAAGCCTGAGATAGCCACGGAAAGCATCCGAGGCTATCTGCTCTCTGCCACGAGGAACCAATGCCTGCACATCCTGCGCGATAGGCAGCTGCAAAGGCGGCTGAAGGAAGAGCTTCAGAAGGAGACTGCCTGGCAGAAGGATGAGGAGCGCGAAGAGCTGTTGCAGCAGTTGCAGCAGGTCATCGACGACAACCTGACAGAGCAGGACCGCCGAGTGCTGCAGTTGCACTACGACGAAGAGATGACCTACGCGGAGACTGCCTCAGTGCTTGGTATCAGCTCGTCGGCAGTCAACAAGCACATCACGCGTTCTTTGGCAAGAATCAGAGCAACCCTTAAAATTGCAAAGTAACATGAAGACAGAAGACATCGACAAGAGAATCGGCATGCCCGACGTGGACAAGGAGTGGGCACGCTTCGAGCAGGAAGTCATCGGCAAGGAGACAAAGAGACGCCCTGTACTCGCTTGGGCTATGGGCATCGGCATCGCAGCATCCGTAGCGTTGCTCCTTATATTTAATATAGGAAAGATACAGAAAGAGGAGCCATTAGTAGCGCAAGTACAACCTGCACAGCCCGAGCATGTGTCCGAGCCCGCAAGAGTGCCTGCAAAGGAAGTAGTTGCAGAAGTCTCAAAGCCCGTCGCTACTCCACGCAAAGAGTTAACTATAGCAAAAGCTGATGCCTCGGCCACTACGGGACTTGATATTCCTGCCCGTGAGTATACAGGCGCTGTTCAGAAAATCAAAATGGACGACATGGGAGATCTCGCCTTCGAGTCTGTAGACCAGGCTCTTCAAGGGCAAATCGCAGGTCAGGACATTTCGCACAATGAAGCAGAGCCTGAGTTGCAAGGCGTGATTGCAGGACATGAGGGCATCGACCCGACCTACAACGACTCCATTCTCGTCCTGCTTGATGGCAAACGGCTTCCCGACTCCTTGTGTACCCGTCAGTTTGCACGTCGTGGAATCCATAAATATCTGGAAAAGAAAGGACTGCTGGTCGATAAGATTGTTCGCCTGAACGAAGAGAGTGTACGCATAAAAGGTGATGAGCAGACGAAGCAGCGGTACAAGCAGTACGTCGAGCAGTACGGCAGACTTGCTCAATTAGGTGTGGCGGAAATCACCTCCGCCAACGATAGTGCAAACGAGGTGTTCGTCCTCCAGCACCCTGAGCTGAAGAAAACCTTCCGCCGTGTCGAAGGCTTCGTGATGGAGGAAAGCACCAACGAACCTCTTGAATCTACTATAATTCGTCATCGTCAGTTTGCTACCTCGGCCGACCCTCTCGGACACTTTGTGCTTTGGGTGCCGAAATCCGTTGATACGCTTTATGCAAAATGTATAGGCTGTCAAGACGCGTTCTTCCAACCTGCCGATACCACTCTTACCATCAGACTAAAGGATAACTACAGAACGCATGACATTGCTTCGGCAGATTTGAGTTCAGGCACGACTATGCGACTTCGGGGGATAGGAGATAGCAAACCAGATTCCTTTCTCGTGGTGGTCAACGGCAAGACTCTGTTTGACTCACGTGGCATGACGTCAGAAGAAATCGACAGACGTATTGAAGAGTATCTCAATGAGCAAGGTCTTTTGCAGAACATAAAGATACCTTGGGATAACGGTGCAATCGCCATCTGGGCATCTACTCCAGAGGAAAGGAAAGAGATTGAACGCATGATTGCTAATCTTACTATCGTTCCCAAACTGCCACACTTGGGTTCAGGTACCTTGCGACTTATCGGAACAGGCAGCGGGCCAAGCGACAAGGACAGGATTGACTCCACGCTTATCCTGGTGAATGGCGAGCCGCTGCCCAATTCATTAAAGTGGCAAGTATTGGGCGAATCCATCGATGACGTGGACACATACATGCCTCGGTACTTTTCCCGGCAGGGCTTGCTGATTGACAGCGTGTATGTCCACAAAGACAGCGAGTTTACCGAGAGGTACGGCGGACTTGCGAAGTATGGCGTAATCGAGATAAAGACCGTGCCCGACACCTATTGCGACGCCTACGTCCGCAAACATCCAAAGCTGATGAAGAAGTACACCAGAGTGGAAGGTTACATCGTGAACAATGAAGGCAAGCCTTTGACGGAGGCATGGGTGCATCTCAAGGAAGAGTCTCTAACCGGTGCTGCAACCGACTCCACAGGCCATTTCGTCTTTTGGGTTCCGAGAAAGGATGTCACGCTTCGTGCCGAGCAATCTGGCTACAAGTCCTTCGAGTTCTCGCCCACAGATAAAAGCCTTGTCATGCATCTCGAAAAGAGCGAGAAGGGTTACAACATGCGGCTTCGCGGCAATCCCGAGCCAACGCCAGAATTACAGGGACAGATTGCAGGCTTGCCTCCTATTGACATCTGTCGGGTGAAGAATGACTACCACCGGACTATCAACAAACAGGCACCGGACACCACTCTCACCTTGGTAAACGGCAAAGAGGATGAAGCATTCAATCAGTATCGCCATGAAATACCTTACTGGTCGGAGGCGTTCGTCTATGACTACTTCTTTCAGCGGAACCAACTGTTCTTGCGCCAAAAAGCTTCCATTGGCGATGAGGCGAAAAGCTACGCTCACCTATTTAACGGACGAGACATCAGATGGGTCATGGACTACCTGACCATACCTTATACGCCCGTCAGTCAGTTCACGCCCGAGGAACTCAAGGCGCGTCGGCTTGCATACCTCCTTCGCTGCTACCGGGAAGGCAAAAACAACCAAGACTATCACGGCATGCCCAGCCCCGACCTCTTCGACACACCCCAAAAGGAACGCCTCTTCGGTTTGCTTGGAGTGAAGTATCATAGTAGAATTAGCGAAAAGTTCGGCCACGTCAGTTGCGACAGCCGAGGCACTTATATCCCGTTGGAGCGCAACTCGCAGTTCACGGTTCAGGATGAGATATGGGAGGAAAACGGCGAATGGCTGGGCATGGAGGACGATGAGCGGTTCAACGCTGCCCGCGACGAACTCGAGAAGGCTGCTGCCGAAGCTTCTTCATCCCTGATAGAACGTGACGACAGCATCGTGGGGATGGCATTCATCTATGGAGGAAAGGTTACGAAAGGAGCACCGCATGAGTCACCCGTGATGTGGGTATTGAAAGATAAAGTGAAGGAAAGCACTTTCGAGTTCACGCCCGACGAGGATGCGCCGTCCTACTGGACAGCGGAGGTTTATTACTCCACTTATTTCCCAAGGCAAATGGAAGTGCATCTGCGCTCCGTTGACAAGCTCTACGCCTCCGAATGCCCAGATATCCTGAACATTCACTACAAACGCCTGACTGGTGTCGTGCAGGATGAGGAAGGCAAGCCCGTAAGCGGTGCCCTTGTGTCCTATCGCGACCGTCCTTACTTCTCTCAGAGCGATGCGACCGATAGTCTGGGACGTTTCGAGCTGATGCTCCCCAATATGAGCGACACAATTAGTGTAATCAGAATTGGTTATGAGAAGCAGACCATTCGCGTACTTCCCACCGATTCCGTCCTCACCATCCGCCTGAAGGAGAATGACTGGAAAGAACTAAGAGAATCATTAAAGAAGAAGCAATAAAAAGACCCTCTCTAACTCTCCCTAGGGAGAGGACTATTTCGGGAGGGAATCAAGAGAAAAAAGCCCGTTTTCTTGGAAGATATTGCAAAACTCCATATCTTTGCGGCATAAAA
>JAGCXU010000061.1 GCA_017961145.1 Bacteroidaceae bacterium
TAAACTGGAAAACGACCTTTGGTTCGACTGGTGCGACAGGAATGGACTTGTTGTCTGGCAAGACATGCCTTCCGGCTGCGGAAACGGAGCAATAGGAAACCTCGAATATGCCATGCAGAACTTCTATCGCGAGAATGAAGACCTCATAAATGCTACCCGCCATCATCCCTGCATTGGTGCTTGGGTGGTATGGAATGAAGGCTGGGGACAACATGCCAGCAGCGGAATGGCTCATACCATGAGAGCAGTCAATGGTGTCATGAATGCGAATCATGATCCAGGCCGCTTTGTTCATGCTGTAACAGGATGGACTGATGTGGAGATGGGCGACTTCCTGGATGTCCACTCCTACCCTGCTCCAAATGCTGCTACAAACCCTGTAAACGAGCGCGTGGCTTCCTGCGGAGAGTTTGGTGGCATTAACCTCTTCATCGAAGGCCATATGTGGGCTGGTTCTGATGTCAACTACACTA
Source organism: Bacteroidaceae bacterium (assembly GCA_017961145.1). Classification (GTDB taxonomy): domain Bacteria; phylum Bacteroidota; class Bacteroidia; order Bacteroidales; family Bacteroidaceae; genus Physcousia. The sequence continues at coordinate 474 of JAGCXU010000061.1, forward strand.
CTGTCGAAGATGCTGACACTTATGCCAACCTTTATGACCGCTATACTGATCGCCTTGGTGAACTTCAGCAAGAAAAGGGCCTTTGGATGTCTGTCTATACACAGATTTCCGATGTGGAACAGGAGTGTAATGGCATCTTGACTTATGACCGCAAGGTTCTGAAGGTCTCGCCTGCCCAGCAAGAGGTGATGAAAGCCAAGATTCTGCGTACCATCAATTCTCGCTACAAGGATGTGACTACCATTGTTTCTGCAGGCGACCAGAGCTCCAACATTCAATGGAAATATACGACCACAGAACCGGCTGCCGGCTGGTATGCCACAGACTTTGATGCTACTGGCTGGAAGACTGGTAATGCCGGATTTGGTGGTGGAGGAAGAACTTCTTGGTCGACCAGCGACATTTGGTTGCGTCGCAGTTTCAAGATCAGCAGTTTCGATGCAAGCCGACTTCCTGACCTTCGTCTTTGGCTCTTCCACGACGAGGATGCTGAGATTTACATCAATGGAGTTCTTGCTGCAAAGATGACTGGCTACAACACCAAGTATGAGGCATGGCCCATCCTGCCTGAGGGACTGCAGGCTCTGAAGTTGGACGGCTCGGAAAATGTCATGGCTATCCATTGCAAACAGACTGCTGGCGGCCAGTTCATCGATTGTGGTTTGAAGGTGCGAAACTATGTCCCCAACTCTGAGTTGCAGGTCGAGCCTATGCCTGCCAAGACTCCTGCTCCTGAATTTTCTACTGCAAGCGGAAAGGCATATTTGCTCACCTACACTTTGCCCACGAGCAAGAAACTGCTTTATGCTTATAGCCTGGATGGTGCTAAATGGAATACAATCAATGGTGGCCGAAGTGTTCTGGGAGGCGAATTTGCTGATGTGGAAATGCAGGCTCCTTTCGTTCGCAGAGTGAACATCGAAGGAAAGGATGTCTTCCATCTTGTGGCTGCTTTTGCGGACAACAGTCAGCCTGGCTTCTACCACTTGCAGAGCGAAGACCTTGTCAACTGGCAGCTTGGAGAGAGTGGAAGCATACAGGTGAAGCCTTCTTCTTCGGAGATTTGCAAGGCCGAGTCGCCTGAATGGATCTACGACGATGCTTCGTCCAGATTCTATATTTACTGGAGTGCCAGGAGCAACGACAGAAACAACATCTACCTCACTACGACACAAGACTGGAAGCGCTTCATCACACCTCGCACTTTCTATTCCACCAGCTACTCTGTTTACGACATGCACCTCGAAAAGACGGGTGATGCCTATACGGCTCTTTTCTACAATTCGGACAGAAGCATCCTGCAGATGCAGGCTCCTGCGCTAAGAGCATCGGGAATGAGCTTCTCAGAACCCCAGCGCATCTTCAGTTCGCAGATACCCAGGAATCGCGCTCCACAGACTTTCCCATCCTTCGACAATTCTGGCTGGTTCCTGCTCTACAACTCGACCGAACGAAACCAGCTGACCATAAGCAGGAGCGGAAATGTAAGCGAGAACAAGTGGTATCCTTGCGACGAGAATGAACTCTCTCTGCCGGAAGAAGCGCAGGAAGGCTCTGTTCTGGTCATCACGACGAACGAGCTTCAGAACATACTGAACAGCTTCTTCTACGAGGAATGCGATGTCCTGCCCACTGCCGAAGTTGAGCCTCAAACTTGGAAATACCAGACGTCCTCGAGTGTCGCAACAAGCGCAAACTGGACAAAGCAGAACTATAATGACGCATCCTGGAACAGCGGACTGGCGGGCTTCGGAGCAAGCAATCCCCCAGGAAGCGTCGTGAATACCACTTGGAGCAGTTCCGTCATTCGAATCCGCCATCGTCTGGACCTGACCGGATTCACGTCTGAGCAGATAGATGCCCTCGTCGGAAGGATTCACCACGACGAAGATGTGACGATCTATTTCAATGGCGTCCTGGCTTTCCAAGAGAGCGGCTACCTTACCACCTACAAGAACGTTGCCATCAACAGGGAAGCTTTGCAGGCTCTGACTCCTGACAACTCCAATGTCATTGCCATCGAGTGCACGAACAAAGGAGGCGGTCAGTATATCGACTTCGGACTGAAAGGCATTCGCCCTAACCCAACAGGAATCGAGGCTGTGGAGAGCGACAAATCGAGCGCGATGAACGGAGCCGCCTACGAGGGGGCTTATAATCTGCTGGGACAGACGATAAGCAAGACGGCAAATGGCAGATTGCCTCGCGGAGTGAATATTGTCGGCGGCAAGAAAATCCTCTACTGACACCAAGCCGAGGCTGGACGTTATCGCCTCTCAGCCACCACCTCAATCTCCAGCAAAGCGCCTTTCGGCAAAGTCTTGACAGCCACAGCCGAACGAGCCGGATAGGGTTCTGAGAAGAACTCGGCATAGACTGCATTCATGTCGGCAAAGTCACCCATATCGGCCAAAAATACGGTGGTCTTCACCGCATCTCCCATAGTCAGACCAGCTTCCTTCAGAATAGCCTGGACATTGAGCAGCGATTGGCGGGCTTGCTCCTTGATGCCCCCTTCTGGGAAAGCCCCCGTGGCAGGATTGATGGGGAGCTGACCGGAAGTGAAAACAAGGTTGCCTACCTCGATGGCCTGACTGTAAGGCCCAATGGCTGCAGGTGCCATATTCGTACTGATTGCTTTCATAGTCTGTTGTCCGTTGTCCGTTGTCTGTTGTCTTATTCTTTTGCAAAGGTACGAAATATTCATGAAGCTACCAAATAATTTACGTACAATTTTACCTGTTTATTGCAAACAATTTCAAAAGGTAAAATTCTTTGAATTTTAACGACTCGTTTTAAGGCGCCGTAGAGCGCTTCTTTTTGCCTTGGCGGCACAAATGTACGTCCGAGAGGTTTGAAGCGATTCTGAGGCCATTTGCGGGCGAAATAGAGGGCATCTGATTTTAGGCAGGAATTCAGCTGGAAGATATGAGGAACATTTGCCTGCCCAAAAGGACAAATCTTCACAGCAGCCTGAACAAACGCAGGCAGGAGCATCGGCCTACATGGCACGTCACATCCTCAAACTTAACACGTTACGATTGCAAACTTAACGTTTTACGATTGCAAGTGTAAAGGTAGTGTTTTAAAATTCGAAGAATTTTAACCAGTTAAGAAACAATTGTAAAGATGATGCAAAATAGTGCTGGAAACATTTGGTTATTTCATAAATATTTCGTACCTTTGCAGAAGAAAAGGCAACAGAAAGCAGACATGAAACGGATTGAAGTTGTCGCAGCAATCATCCGCAAGGAAGACCACATTTTCGCCACTCAGAGGGGATATGGCGAATGGCAGGACTGGTGGGAGTTTCCTGGCGGAAAGATGGAACCCGGTGAGACTCGGGAGGAGGCTCTGCGACGAGAGATTCGCGAGGAACTGTCGGCAGAAATCTCGGTGGATGAATTCCTCTGTACTGTAGAGCACGACTATCCGAATTTCAGGCTCAGGATGCATTGCTTCCTCTGCTCTCTGCAGACAGAAGGGCTGCACCTAAACGAGCATGAAGCAGCCAAATGGCTCAGCAGGGATGAACTGGACTGCGTGAAGTGGCTTCCTGCCGACCTGAAAGTGCTGGAAGAACTGAGAAAGAGACTTTAGAAAACAATAAATATTATGAAAAAGATTGCACTATTTGTAGTAGCACTCATGGCAATATGCCTTAGTGCAAGTTCACAAACGAAGAAACAAAAGGAGAGCAAGGACACGAAAGTGCTGGTAGCTTACTTCTCAGCAACAGGCACAACGAAAGCCGCTGCCCAACAATTGGCGGAAGTGACCGGTGGAACACTGCATGAAATCAAGCCAGAGCAACCCTACACAGATGCCGACCTGAACTGGCGCGACAAGCAAAGCCGTTCTTCGTTGGAGATGAAGGACAAAAGCTCTCGTCCAGCCATCACAGGCAAACTCGACAACATGAAGAAATACGAGGTCATCTACGTGGGCTTCCCAATCTGGTGGAACACTTGTCCCACCATCATCAACACCTTCATGGAGGCCTATGACTTCAAGGGCAAGACTGTCATTCCCTTCGCAACCTCTGGAGGCAGCAGCATCAGGCAGTCATGTGAGGACTTGAAAAACGCCTATCCCAGCCTCAATTGGAAGGAAGGCAAACTGCTGAACCGCACCTCGAAGAAGGAGATTGAGGACTGGGTGAAATAATTCCCCAGCCTCTCTGTCGAGCGAATGCCTTTTATAATCTGTTTTAGGGAAAGATTTCGCGAAGTTTCCGCAGGTAAGCATCAGCATACTGGCGCATTCCCA
>JAGCXU010000062.1 GCA_017961145.1 Bacteroidaceae bacterium
GAAGCAACAGGATTGACCGATTTGTGGAGAAAGGAAGCTGATGCACACATTCGCATACCAATGTTGGGCCATTTAGACTCTCTTAATGTGTCTGTAAGCGCTGCAATTCTTCTTTTTGAGGCAGTCAGACAACGACAAATATATAATAATGTAAAATAATTAGGGCAGATTGTTTCTTTAATTTAAATAAGTATTATATTTGCAGAGGAAAATATACTAAAATAACATAATAAGGTAAAAAAGATGAAGACAAAACGTATTCTGAGCACCATCCTCTTTGTGTTGGCACTCAGTCCTGCCGTTATGGCACAGCTTCGCGTAGACATTACGCTCAAGAACAAAAGCATTGTCTCCTGTCCTCTTGACGAAATCGACTACATGGAAATCGTGGAAGGCGCTGCCTCAGGCGAGTTGGATGGCGTCTGGTATCTTGGTTGGAAGGTTTCAAACAATGGTGCCGGCTCTAAGACTCATTATGATGGAACAGAAGTCTTGGTGTTTACGTCAGGCCCCAAGATGAAGTGGTTGAAGTCATCAGGCGAGACAATTTACGACCTCACCTATACTGAAATGGGTGGAGCGGAAGGTGCGACCTTCACAGCAGTAAAGGAGGATACCACTTATCCGTATACATATCAAATCGTTGCAATGGAAGGCGATTTGCTTCTCCTCAAGCAAGGAACCAATCGCTATTACTTCTATAAGTCGAAGGATGCAGCGACATTGTCTGAGTTCGTGGCCTATCCCACACGTTCTACCATCTATACGGATGCCGACAAGCTTTGGGCAGCCAGCATCAAGGGCGGCTCTTCTGCTTCTCAGATTACGCCGATGGGAAAGCACTTCGAGAAATTCCAAGCTGCCACAGAAGAGGACAAGGCTTGGCTGGCCAACCCCAACAACCAGCCTGACCTAAGTTATCACGAGTTGAGCGGAGCCTGGACTGCTCAGTCTATCTCACTCTATCCCTTTGGAACTCCTGTGCCTGCCGACGTTAATCAGCATGGCATAGGTGACTGCTGCATGTGTGCTGTCTTTGCTTCCTTCGCCTATATCTATCCTGAATGGATAAAGACAATCATCGAGAAGGATGGCAACAACTACACCGTGCACATGTTCGATCCCATGGGCGCACCTGTTGATGTCGTCGTTGATAACAAGATGCTGAGCTCCCAAGTGAAGGGTAAGAATGACAAGTACTGTTGGTCGTCTATCATGGAAAAGGCGCTCATGAAGTGGGAGACAAGATTCAAGTGTAACAAGATAGGTGGCATCGGCACAGAGCATGCGGCACCTCCTTTCACAGGCAATGGCAACAGTTACAGCTTCAGTCCTGATAAACTCTACAACTCAGAGTTTGACCTTGTTGTGGATTATGCCCTGAGTCATGGAATGATTAGCGTTGGCGGCTTTAATGTTGGTGGTCTTGTTTGTGGAGAGATGGAAACGATAACAGGTCATGCCTTCACTGTAATGTATCCTGATGCTGGAGCCGACTATAAGTTCGTTATGCGTAATCCTTGGGGAAGTGGTTATCCTACAGACGGTAAGCTGAAAATACCTAACAAACGCGAGGTTTTGAAGACTATCGACTTCCGTTTGGTATTCCCTGGTGGCGGTATGGCTCCTTACAAGAAAGAGAATCTTGCTGGTTACACACCTCCTCAGTTCATTCCTATGCCTATGGATTTGCGTCCATCCGAGGAGATGTTGCGCATGTATAACTTGAAGAGTTATGACTTCCACTACGATAATGAACCTGTGGAAGAGACAGAACAGGAAGAAGAATAAGGCAGAGCAAACCAGATTCTCTGCTTAGTAGAAAAAGCACCCTGTCGGAAGTTTGCGACTTCAGGCAGGGCGCTTTGTTTTTATCCTGCTGCCTTTCATAGGGACAAAAAAAAGAAGCGGTCCTCACGGATTGCTTCTCCAAAAACTAAAACTAACAACTATTATTAACCTTCAAACAAATCTATTTCGTCTAAAAACAAAACTAATCTAAGTTTGGCCTATTTAAGAGTGTCCTCTTTTTTCTTAGGCACTGCAAAGGTACGGCAATTCTTTTAATCTGCAAGAAAAAGAATGGAAAATGTTGCTAAAATGTTACTTTTGTTGATATAAATCAAGACTTTTACACTATCTTGACATAAATCAACACAATTTTTGCAGAAATTATGGTTTGCAATAATAGAAGTCTTTCTGCTTGACTTGAGTGGGAGAGAGTAGGGAGATTAAAACTCGTCGAGGTCAAAGTCGAATTCGTCAAATTCCTCTTCCTCCTCTTCCTCTTCACCTACTACGATGACGTTGCCACAAGGATCAAAGCCTGCAGGGATGTCGAAATCCTCGTCCTGACTATAGCCGAGATTCTTGTCTGCATAGACTTTCTGGAGGAAGTAAGCCGTGATGGGAAGAGCAGAGTTAGCGCCTTGACCATAAGCCATGCTTGCGAAGTGAACGTCGTGTTCATCGCCTCCAACCCATGCGCCAAAGCTAAGTCGTGGAGTATAGCCAACGAACCAGCCGTCACTATTGTCGTTAGTTGTTCCTGTTTTGCCTCCCATAGGAGCCGTGATGTGGTAACGGTTGCGCATGCGCTGACCAGTGCCGCTGTCGATGACGCCACGCATCATGATAATCATCTTGTAGGCAGACTCTTCGGAGATTACTTCCTTGACTCTCGACTGGAATTGAGCCAGCACATTGCCGTCGCTATCTTCGATACGAGTGACGTAGAGAGGAGTGCGACGAACGCCTTTCTGTGGGAAAGCCGAGTATGCTCCCACCATCTCTGCAACTGAAATGTCGCAAGGACCAAGACAGAGCGAGAGTGAGGGGTGGATGTCCTGATTCTGAATGCCGAAATCGTGCAAGAGCTTGACGAAAAGGTCAGGACTGAGTTGATTGAGCAGATAAGCGGAAATCCAGTTGTTACTCGTTGCCAAACCCCACTTCAGCGTCACCATTTCGCCATAGCGGGCACGCGAACCGTTTCTGGGTGTCCAGGCTCCACTTCCCTGAACATAGTAAGTCTGCTGAACGTTTGGAGCCACATCGCAAGGCGACCAGCCGCTTTCCATAGCAAGAGAGTAGAGATAAGGCTTAATGGTTGAACCGACTTGGTTCTTGCCGAGCGTACACATATCATATTGGAAATGGCTATAATCGACACCACCAACGTAGGCTTTTACATGTCCTGTTTCTGTATCCATACACATGAAACCTGTGCGAAGGAACGACTTGTAGTAGCGAATACTGTCGAGAGGAGTCATGATGGTGTCCTTGTCGCCTTTCGTCGTATAGACCACCATTTCGATAGGCTTGTTGAAGGCTTCTTCTATTTCGGCATCGGAGAATCCTGCTCGCTTCATGTCCATATAACGAGGGCTTTGACGCTTTGCTCGAGCCAAGTTCTCCTTTGCTCTTGCGGCAGAGATGGCTGAGGCGTAGGGAGCGTTCCTGTTCGAACGCTGTTCTTTATCGAAAAGGGGTTGAAGTTCGCCAGTTACGTGTTTTGCGACAGCTTGTTCTGCATATTCCTGCATGCGGCTGTCGATGGTGGTATAGACTTTTAAACCGTCTGTATAGATGTTGTAGGGGCGTCCTTCGCGATTGTAGTTTTTGTTGCACCAGCCATAGATGGGATCGCGTTCCCAAGCCAGCGAATCCTCGTAGAACTTTTGATATTGCCATGAAGCATAATCACTTCTGACGGGCTTCTTTGCCATCAGGATTTGACGAAGATAGTCGCGCAGATAGGTGGCGTGTCCTTCTTTATGGGTGACGCGGTGGAAGTTGAGTTCGAGCGGCTTTTCGCGCAGTTCTTCGCGTTCTTCTTCGGAAAGATAGCCAGCTTTCTCCATTTGCATCAGAACTGTGTTCCGACGGTCAATACAGCGTTCTGGGAAACGAACAGGATTGAAGAAGCTGGGATTCTTGCACATGCCTACGAGCAAAGCACATTGGCAGGTGTCCAGTTCTGCAGGTTTCTTGCTGAAATAGGTTTGTGCTGCCGTTTTGATGCCGACTGCATTGTGAAGGAAGTCGAAGTAGTTGAAGTACATTCCGATGATTTCTTCCTTCGTGTAGAAGCGTTCCAGTTTGAGCGCAATCACCCATTCGATGGGCTTCTGGAAGAGTCGCTCCATCGTTGTGGCGGCTTTCTCTGAGTAGAGTTGCTTTGCCAATTGCTGCGTGATGGTACTGCCACCTCCAGCGCTCTTTTGCCCAAGTACGCCTCGCTTCACGATGGCTCGCATGAGGGCCATGAAGTCTATTCCGCTATGTTCGTAGAAACGCACATCTTCTGTGGCGATGAGTGCCTGGACGAGAGCTGGTGGCAGTTCGTCGTAATCTGCGAATACGCGATTGGCACTACTGTAGCTCCAAGTGCCGAGCTGTTTTCCGTCGGCCGAGAAGACTTGGGTGGCAAACTTGTTGACAGGGTTTTGCAACTGCTGGATGTCAGGCATATAGCCGATGGCTCCTGTGAAGATGCAGAAGAAAATGATGCCGATAGCAAGAATTCCTAAGATGTAGAGCGTCCAAAGGATGCGAAAAAACTTCTTTCTCATCAGAAATATAGTTTTAAGACTACAAAGGTACGACATTTAA
>JAGCXU010000063.1 GCA_017961145.1 Bacteroidaceae bacterium
ATAGTGGCGGGGTTCCACCTCTTCCCATTCCGAACAGAGAAGTTAAGCCCGCCCGCGCCGATGGTACTGCACACCCGTGGGAGAGTAGGTAGCCGCCGTTTTTCAGAGAAGCCCTTCAGTCGAAAGATTGAGGGGCTTTTTGTTTGGGATAAGGATGCGCCCTGCTACGTGTCCTTATTTATATGTTGTATGCCGCGTCCGGCATTGTGCTTTCAAATCACACTACAAATGTATGACAATTTCCTAGCGCAACCAAATTTAGGCTATCGAATTAGTCCAATTCTCAGCAGCAATTAACGAGATTTTCAGCAAGACCTCGAAATCGTGACAATGACATCGTGACAAAGTGACATTAAGGACTTACCATATACACACTGCACCTACATCCTATAGGATTATTATATTGTATATAATAATATAAATATATTAATATAATTATATTAATATATAATATCTAATATTAGTTATACTCTACTGAATTGCACACCTCGCAAAACCTTAATGTCACGATGTCACTCTGTCACGATGTCACTTTTAGATGTGTCCACCGAGAGTGTAAAAAAGCGAAACGCTTTATTCATGGTAGTTCCACACCCAAAATTGGAAATGACTGATTATGTGCTCAACTACTTCTATCTCAATTTCTATACCGATAAATAATCTGTTTTCTTGATTTTTTTGCCGTTTTCGTTTGCAATTCTTCGGAAAAAGTCCTACTTTTGTGTCGTTTTTTGAATGGGATTCCATACAGGAAACTATAATAAGACCTAAAACTAACTAACATTATTAACCTTATGAGGAATTTATTTACATTCTTTTCTTTGGCGCTGGCAATTACTGTTTCAGCCCAAACGAGTGTGACTGTCGATGGCATCAAGTACATCCTTGAAGGCTCGACCGCCACTGTGACCTATCCTAACAGCAGCGCGCCGGGCACAAGCGAGTACACCGGCGACATCGTCATCCCTGCAACCATCGAAGTCGATGGCAACCCGTACAACGTGACCGCCATCGGCGACAAAGCCTTCCGCAAAGCGAGCATCACCTCCATCTCCCTGCCCGAAGGACTGCTCACGATAGGGCAGGAGTCGCTCTACAAGACGAACATCACCGAAATCACCGTGCCGAATTCCGTCACCAAGCTCGGACACCAGGCCTTCCAGGAGTGTCCGAACCTGACGAAAATCACGATGGGCGAGCACATTGCCGACAACTCGTGGGGCGCATGGATATTCTGGCGCTCGTCGGGAGCCTTTGATGTCTATATGATTTGCGACACGAAACCGGAACTCTACGACAACCAGACCTTCGACGACACCCATCTGTCCACCATCCATGTCAAGCCCGAAGCATACAGCGACTACATGGCCGACAGCAACTGGAACATATACAACATCGTCCCTGACCTTGGCGACGGACCAGTCATAGAGTACATCAGCTTCATTGAAGACGGCATCAAGTACCAGATGACGGCAGAGGACAAGGTGAGCGTCGTCTACATGAACGACAGCAAGCCCGGCTCGAGCAACCCTAATCTCTATACGGGAGACATCACTATCCCTGCACAAGTCACCCATGATGGCGTCACCTACAACGTGACAGGCATCGCAAACTATGCTTTCCGCTATGCAGACATTACCTCTATCACGCTGCCAGAAGGTCTTGTTTCTATTGGCGAAGAAGCTATCTACAAGACTCAGATTACTGAGATTACTTTGCCCAATTCCCTTACTATCACAGGAACATATGCCGTGGGCTACAACCAAAGCCTGACATCGATTACCGTGGGCAGCAATGCTGCAGCTAGAGAATGGGGCAAATGGGTGTTCTGGCGTGCTTCTGGTGCTTACGAAGTTTATATGATTTGTGACACGAAGCCTGAAGTACCCGACATCTATACGTTCGACAACGACTTTGCGTCCAACATTCATATCTATCCTTCCCTCTATCTTGACTATAAGACCGATTATCATTGGAACTGCTATAACATTGTTCCTGACTTGGTTCAGGACATGACGCATGAAGACCTGCAGAACGCCATTGCGTCTTATACTGCTAAACTGCCCTCTGATGAGGAAGTGGGTACCGATCCGGGTTTCTACACTTCAGCCAGTGTGCAGGCAATCAAGGATGCTCTGGCTGCGGCAAGTGCTCTTGACGAGAGTGCTACAATCCAACAACGCAACGAAGCACTTCTCCAAATGATTATTGCCGTAGATGGTCTTGCCATCAATCCTCTCAACGAAGGCATCTACTATATTGAGAGCTTATATAACAGCAAGTACATCCGAACCAGTTCTGACGGTTTTGTTGCTGTGAAGACTTTCGACGAAACGGATGCCCGCTTCTGCTTCAAGCTTACCCATAAGGGCAGCAACTGGTATGTTCAGGCTTGCGATAATGGGCAGTACTTTGGCGCTCCTGATGCAGACGGCTGGGTATTGTTCTCCGAAACTCCAGATTATGAGCAAGTCATTACTTGGGTTAGCGGCGGTATCTTCAAGATGCAGTGCCTGAACGATGGAACTGCAAGCAGTCTTTATGGCCAATCCAGCGGTTATGTGTTTGTCAGCAGCGACTATGCTGACGACAATGTTCGAGCTCAATGGCGTTTCCATCCTGTACAGAGTGGAACGTTTGCTCAAGACTTCAATATCGAGAACATCCGTGTAAGAGAATACATGGCAGAAGTTACATATGAGGGAACAGAAGAGACAAAGATTAAGCCCTACAACGTGGCTCCTCCTGCTCGTCGTGACACACCCGAACCTGCTACAATCTTCTGGACACAGAACGCTTCCGCCACAGCTCAGCAAGTCACTTGGAGCCTCAATGATGACTTCTCCGACGCCTTTACTGCTGAGGTTGGCTTGAGCGATGCACACTATGAGATTTATAACCTTCTGCCCGGACAGACATATTATTATAAGGTAACGCTTACAGTTGACGGCACTCCTACAGATATCATTAACTCAAGCTTCACCACAAGTGGTCAGGTTCGTCAGATTTATGCCGAAGGTACAGGCAACATGCGTGACTTGGGTGGTTGGGCAACTGCAAGTGGCAAGCCTATCAAGTATGGTCTCATCTATCGTGGCGCTGAATGGAACGGCGAATATCAGCTCACGCCAAAAGGTGTTGCAGCTCTCCGCGCTGTAGGCATGAAGGCAGAACTTGACCTCCGCATTGATTGGGAGGCTGCTTACATTACCGAGTCTCCGCTTGGCAGCGATGTTATCTATAAGCGCATCACCAACGAGGATTACTACGAGAGCGGCATGCAGAACCGAAAGGACCTCTACAAGCAGGACCTGGAGTTTGTATTCGACTGCGTGAAGAACGACAAGCCCGTCTATTTCCACTGCCACATCGGTGCCGACAGAACAGGTACTCTGGCAGTCATCCTCGAGGGCTTGCTTGGCGTCAACATGAGCGATTTGTACAAGGACTATGAGCTGACGACCTTCTCATATTACGAAACCCATCGTTACAAAGAGAATATAGATGGCATTCTGGAGTACATAAACACTTTGGACGGCGAGACTTTGACGGATAAGTTCTATACTTATTGCCATACAGAACTGGGCTTGAGTGCTAAGGATATTGCCGATTTCCGTATGAAGATGCTGGGAACTCTCTATGATGCAGACGTGAAGAATGTTCTTAGCGAAGCAGTAAGCACTCAAACAACTTACCTGGATCTTACCGATTACGATTTCGAGGCAGAGGCTTTGACAGAGAATATGCCTGAAGGTTCCAACCTGCTTGTTGCAGTTTCGCCAGAATCGGGCATTACTGGACAGAACATTATCAACGATGGTGTCTGCGAAAGTCTTGTCCTGACTGATGGCGCAGACTTCGGCACACCTGCTCCTTTCACTGCCACACAAGCGTCTCTCACTACAAATGTGAAGTCTTACAAGACACTCGTTCTTCCCTTCGAGGCTGAAGTTCCCGCAGGATTTACAGCTGCAAATGCAGCTTCTCTGACTGGTAGCACCATTAATCTCGAGGAAGTTTCCAGCATTAGCGAAAACAGTCCTGTACTTGTTCAGGGTGAAGGTGAACTCGAGCTTACTGCAACAAATGCAACAATAGGTGCAACTCCAGAAGAGGCTCCCACGAATGGTTTGCTGCAAGGCACCTTCAAGAGCCTTCCTGCTCCAGTCGGTTCCTATGTCTTGCAGAACCAGAATAGCGTGACAGGTTTCTATAAAGTGACAGAGGTTCAGCCTCAAGTGCCTGCCTTCAGAGCCTATTTGAACGTTCCTGCTTCAGGCGTCAAACTCTATACATTTGGCGATAACGCCACAGGAATCAATGACCTTAACCTTGACCTCAACCAGAGCGAAACCATTTACAACCTCGCAGGTCAGAAGGTAAGCAGGGCCAAGAAGGGTGTTTATATCAGCAACAGAAAGAAAGTCCTCTATTAAAGCATTGAGCCATGAAAAGATATATCAAACCAAGCATAGAAAGCCTTCGGGCAGAGTGTTCACAGATAATCGCAGTCTCTATCATAGACGGAGGCTCGGCCGATAATTCCGAAGTCATGACAAAGGAAGACAACAGCTGGGATATCTGGGAAGAATAGACTCATAAACTCTCCACCAAAGAAGCCCCTTCTCTGCCTCTGTATCGAGGGAAGAGAGGGGGCTTCTGGTTTCATGAAATTCAACTTGGCGTGCCACGATTGGAAACGACTAGTGTGACGATTGCAATTTACTAACGTGAAGTTTGCAATTTACTAGTGCGACGTTTGGAATCTTCACATAGGTTGTCTTTTTGCTCTCTTCTCTTTGTGGTTTGGAAGAAAACATCTATATTTGCAGCATAAAGAACGAAAGATGGCTACGCACAACATTTTGGGCCACAAGGGCGAGGATATGGCAGCAGAATACCTGCAGGCGCAAGGCTATTGCATCCTCGAGCGCAACTGGACGAACCAGGGCCGCAAGGAAATAGACATCATTGCTACGAAGGACGATATTGTGGTTTTTGTGGAGGTGAAGACGCGCAAAGTGGGGTCTGCAACAACACCTCTCTCTGCTGTGGACGGCAGGAAACGACATCGCATAGTGCTTGCGGCGGATTCCTATCTGAAGGAGAATCGCATAGATTTTTGTTGCCGTTTCGATATTGTCGGTATTATTTATAATGATACAGATAGCAGGATAGAGCACATAATGGATGCTTTTAGAGCCAGTCCGAAGTTCTATTGAGGTGCGAATTATACATTTTTCTCTCCCTCTTTGGAAAGTTTGTTGTCTTTCGCTTGCGTATCTTTCGGAAAAACGCTATCTTTGTCGGAATAATTGACGATAAAGCATAAAACTAATGATAGATAACGGACAACAGCCAACAGACAGCGGACAACAAACTTACGACGGCATAACGCATCACCTGAACCAGATGTATCAGAACTGGTTCCTTGACTATGCTTCCTACGTAATCTTGGAGCGTGCCGTGCCTCACATTGCCGATGGCTTCAAGCCTGTGCAGCGACGCATCATGCACTCGATGAAGCGCATGGACGACGGGAAGTACAACAAGGTAGCCAACATCGTGGGACATACGATGCAGTTCCATCCTCATGGCGACGCCAGCATCAAGGATGCGCTCGTGCAGTTGGGGCAGAAGGACTTGCTTATCGATTGTCAGGGAAACTGGGGCAACATCATAACCGGCGACGATGCTGCTGCAGGCCGATACATAGAGGCTCGTCTGTCGAAGTTTGCGCTCGATGTTGTCTTCAATCCAAAGACGACGGAATGGAAGTGGAGCTACGATGGCAGGAACAAAGAGCCAGTGGCTCTGCCCGTGAAATTTCCCCTGCTTCTTGCTCAAGGCGCGGAAGGTATCGCTGTGGGACTGAACTGCAAGATACTTCCACACAATCTCGTTGAGATTTGCGACGCAGCCATCAGCTACCTTCATGGCGAGGAGTTCCATCTCTATCCAGACTTCCCGACGGGAGGCAGCATAGATGTCTCGAAGTACAACGACGGGCAAAGAGGTGGCTCTGTACGTGTTCGTGCAAAGATAGAGAAGCGAGACAACAAGACGCTCGCCATCACGGAGATACCTTACGGCAAGACAACAGGAACGGCCTCCAAGCCAAGCACCTTCATCGACAGTATTCTGAAGGCAAACGAACGCGGCAAGATAAAAATTCGTAATGTAGAAGACCTGACGGCTGCAAGTGCTGAGATACTCATCCATCTGACTCCTGGAGCTTCGAGCGACAAGACAATAGATGCGCTGTATGCCTGCACGGATTGTGAGATAAGCATCTCGCCGAACTGTTGCGTCATCCAAGACAAGAAGCCGCAGTTCCTGTCCGTCAGCGATGTGCTTCGCTCGAGTGTGGACAACACGCTTGCTCTGCTTCGTCAGGAACGACTCATCCGCAGGGGCGAACTGATGGAAAGCCTCCACTTCGCCAATCTGGAACAAATCTTCATCGAGGAAAGAATCTATAAGGATAAAGAATTCGAGCAGGCAAAGACAATGGATGCCGCTTGCGAATGGATCGACGAAAGACTGACTCCCTACTATCCGAAGATGGTTCGCGAGGTGACGAAGGACGACATCCTGAAGCTGATGGACATCAAGATGGCGCGCATCCTGAAGTTCAACAAGGACAAGGCTGCCGAATATATCGCTGCCATCAAGAGCGAGATAAGGCAGATAGACCGCGAACTGAAGAACATGGTGGAGGTGACTTGCGACTGGTTCCGCTTCATCAAGGAGAAGTACGGCAAGGAACATCCGCGCCTGACTGAGATTCGCAACTTCGATACCATTGCCGCAGCTAAGGTTGTGGAAGCTAACGAGAAACTCTACATCAACAGAGAAGACGGCTTCATCGGCACTTCGCTGAAGAAGGACGAGTTTGTCTCGAACTGCTCCGACATCGATGATGTCATTGTCTTCTATCGCGACGGAACCTACAAGATAGTTCACATAGCAGAGAAACTCTTCATCGGTGAGACAGAACGCAGCAAGAAGGAAAAGAAGAAGGCAGAAGTCATCCACATCGCCGTCTTCCGCAAGAACGATGAACGAACCATCTACAATGCCGTCTATCGCGATGGAAAGACAGGTGTCAGCTACATCAAACGCTTCAATGTTCCTGCTGTGATTCGCGACAGAGAGTATGACCTCACACAAGGCAATAAAGGCTCTCGTGTGCTTTACTTCACAGCAAATCCTAACGGCGAGGCAGAAGTGGTGAAGGTCGCACTCAAACCAAACCCGAAGCTGAAGAAGGTTTTCTTCGACCAAGACTTCAGCGAGATTGCCATCAAGGGTAGGGGCAGCAGAGGCAACATCCTCACCAAGATAGAAGTAAGCAAGGTGACGCTCAAGAGTCATGGCAGCAGCACTTTGGGAGGGCGAAAGGTTTGGTTCGACAGCGACATCAAACGACTCAACTATGACGGGCAAGGAAAGTTCCTGGGAGAGTTCGATGGAAACGACCAGATACTCGTCATGCTCAAGGACGGTCGCTACTATCTGACAAACATCGACCTCAACAACCACTACGAAGACAATATCTTCCGCATCGAGAAGTACGACGCAAACAAGGTTTGGACCTGCATCTACTTCAACGAAGCACAGTCCGGCTTCCTCTACATCAAGCGTTTCCAACTGGAAGCAACAGTCAGGATGCAAAGTTTCATGGGCGAAATGCCTGCAGAGAACATAGCTCTCATCACAGATACAGTCTATCCGAGAGTGCTTGTCACGATGGGTGGCACAGACGACTTCCGCGACCCCATCGAGGTGGATGCAGAATCGTTCATTGCTGTGAAGGGCTATAAGGCAATCGGTAAGCGCATCACGACATTGCATATTGCCAAAGTGGAAGAGCTGGAGCCAACGCGTTTCCCAGAAGCAGCTCCTGTTGAAGAGGAGAGCATCGACAACTCTGACAACTCTGATAATCCAGAGGACACTGATAACTCCGATAACACAGAGGAAAAGAGCCAACAGGAAACGATAGACGAAACGAACGGTCAACTCAGCTTTGACTTCTAAGCCATTCTGTATGAGATATCTTGCGTCGGTCCTCTCATGTCTGCTGACTGTTGTCTGTTCTTGCGCTCCGGTTGGTGCTCAGGCGCTTCGCGGAGGTCCGTTGCCAATGCTGGCAGAGCAGACAGCATACGAGCCTGTGCCTGGCAGAAGTCCGACAGCTAGAGCGTTCCTTTTGGGTATAGGTCGAACTAATCAGCTCGACACTTACCTCTCCCCGATGGAGTACACAGGTACGGAAGTTTCTTTCCTGATGCAAAGCGAAAGGATGACAAAGCTTGCCAAACGCCACATCTCCTTCCAAAGCACTTTTCAGGGCGTGTTTACCTCAGCAGACAATCCTGCCGAGACTGCCACTTATACAGGAGGACGCCTTGCCTACGATGCCGGCTGGCACTACAACTATTCGCCCTTTAGCAATTTCAACCTTAAAGGCGGTGCTCTGATAGGCACAGACCTTGGCTTCCTCTATAATGACAGGAATGGCAACAACCCGGCACAAGGACGCTTCAGCGCTGATGTGTCTCTCTCTGCCGGAGCTGATTATAGCTACAGGCTTGGACATCTTCCCATGCAACTTCACTACCAGGCAGACTTGCCGATGATAGGCTTGATGTTCTGCCCAGAGTTTGGCGAGAGCTATTATGAGATATCGCAAAATGGGGTAGGGCACGACATTGTCTGTGCTCATCCAGGCAACGCGTTGAGCCTTCGGCAGATGCTGATGATGGACTTCTGCCTGAAGCGCATCACTCTGCGCGTGGGTTATCTGTGTGACATAAGGCAATCCAATGCTCGTGACCTCAAGTATCACGATGTCAGTCACAGCTTCATGTTTGGCATTGTCCGACACTTCCAAATGATGAAAAGAAAATGAAACGCCTGCTAATCATCATAACAGCTTTGTTTGCTCTGCTGACCTCTTGCCAGAAGAGTGACTACGAGTTTGACGAGACACCTCAGGGCAACCTCGATGCTTTGTGGACACTCATCGACCAGCGCTATTGCTTCCTCAGTTATAAGGAGGAACAGCTGGGATTCAAGTGGGCAGAGCTTCATGCCAAGTACAGCGAAAAGCTCAACCCAAAGATGTCGCGTGTGCAGTTGTTTGAGGTGCTTTGCCAGATGCTTTCCGAGCTGAAGGACGGGCATGTCAACATCTCCACAAGTCTCGACCTTGGCAGGAACTGGTCTTGGAAGGAGGACTACCCCGAGAACCTCGATACTGAGCTTCGCAATCAGTACCTTGGCACAGACTATCACATTGGCAGCGGACTGAAGTACACCATCTTGCCTGACAATGTTGCCTACGTTGTCTATGAGAGTTTCTCTGATGCAATAGGCGAAGGCAACTTGAGCGACATGATTGCTTACCTGAGGCTTTGCAATGGCATGATACTTGACATTCGTGGCAATGGAGGAGGCGAACTTACCAATGCGGAGAAGCTTTCACAGCGCTTCACAAATGAGAATGTGCTGGTCGGATATATGTGTCACAAGACAGGCAAAGGGCATGATGACTTCAGCGAACTACAGGGCGAATACATCAAGCCAAGCGAAAACATCAGGTGGCAGAAGCCTGTTGTCTTGCTGGTCAACCGTTCATGCTATAGTGCAGCCAATACCTTTGTGCGCAACATGAAGGAGATGCCTCTGGTGACTGTCATGGGCGACCAGACGGGAGGAGGCTCTGGCCTGCCTTTTATGAGTGAGCTGCCCATAGGTTGGAGTGTCCGCTTCAGCGCAAGTCCTTACTTTGATGCCAGAAAGCAGCACATCGAGTTCGGCATAGAGCCAGATGTCTTTGTCTCTTTGGACGAAACCCTTGCAGCAGAGGGTAAAGACTCGATGATAGAGGCGGCAAGACAATTAATAAACAATAAGTAAAGATGTCAACTGTAAAAGATAATCCCATATATGCTCACGATACACTGGAGTTCGTGACGGTTGCAGCTGAATACTGTGCCCTGCTGGAGAGGACAACTGACGACGGACAACAGACGACAGAAGCTCTTGTGGGCACTCTGCTCAAGCTGTTGCCGCTGGTCTATATGAAAGTTCAGCTCTTGCCAGAGGTCGATACGGAAGGTGCTTTTGTGCCTGACGATCAGGTGACAGAGGAAGACTACAACTACATCCGAGACAACCTCTTTCGCTTGCTGCATAAGCATGACGAATATGAGCTGCTTGTCTGGGACGAGGATATGCAGACAGAGGAGAGCCGCTGGTGTTCAGTGAGCGAAGGACTGGCTGACATCTATCAGGCTCTCAGGAACTTCGTGGCTGTCTATCAGCAGAGGCTTGAACCTTGCATGCTCGATGCTATATGGCAACTCAAGGAAAACTTCGAACTCTATTGGGGCCAGACTTTGCTGGATACACTGAGGCAGTTGCATCGTATTCGTTATTCTGTGAACATCAATGCCGATGAAGAAGATAGTTGACAGATTCGACAAACAGCTCATTGCCGACTTGCCTCGAGTGCTTTTTCCAGGGAAGATTGAGGTTGTTGTCAGCAAGAGCGATGCTGAAAGGGCTGTGAGGTTCCTCCTGACGCAACCTCTGCTGGGCTTTGACACAGAGACACGACCTTCGTTCCAAAAGGGCAAGCAGAACAAGGTCTCGCTGTTGCAAGTGTGTGGTGGCGATGTGTGCTTCCTCTTCCGTCTCAACCAGATAGGCCTTCCAGAATGTCTCGTCAAGCTGCTTAGCGACAAGAAAATAACGAAGATAGGACTCAGTTGGCACGATGACTTGCATGGTCTGATGGGACGGAAGCAATTCAAGGCAGGCACCTTCATCGAGCTGCAAGACATCGCAAAGGGGATGGGCATAGAAGACCAGAGTCTGCAGAAGCTCTATGCCAATGTCCTGGGCGGGAAGATAGCAAAGGGGCAGCAGCTCTCGAACTGGGAAGCCGACAACCTCACAGAAGCGCAGATGCAATATGCAGCCACCGATGCTTGGGCTTGCATCGAGCTCTACAATGAGATGAAGCGGATGCAGGAAGAGGGATTTGAACTGGTCAAGAATGAGGAAATGAAAGAATGAAAAAATGAAGAGGTTGAAGATTTAACTATGGACTATGAATTATGAACTATGAACTGAAAAATATTATTCTTCGCAAGGGTAAGGAAGAAAGCCTCGGACGTTTCCATCCTTGGATATTCTCGGGTGCCATTCATCATACGGAAGGTGGCAAATTGGAGGAAGGTGACCTCGTGGAGGTGCTTGCTTCTGATGGACGCTTCCTTGCCATAGGACATTGGCAGATAGGCAGCATAGCTGTTCGTGTGCTCACCTTCAAGCGTCAGCCCATCAATCAGGCTTTCTGGCAGAAACGACTTGCTGCAGCACTCGATGTGCGCAGGGCCATTGGTGTGGCTGAAAGAGAAGATAACGACATATTTCGCCTTGTTCATGGAGAAGGAGACAACCTGCCTGGACTTGTCATAGACATCTATGGAGCAACGGCTGTCATGCAAGCTCATAGCGTTGGTATGCATGTATGCCGAAACGAGATTGCACAAGCCCTGAAGGAGGTGATGGGAGAACAACTCAAAGCCATCTACTACAAGAGCGAGACGACACTCCCCTTCAAGGCTCAACTTGGGCAGGAAAACGGCTTCCTCTGGGGTGAAAGTCATGATGATGTGGCTCGCGAGAATGGACTTGCCTTCCATATTGACTGGCTGAAAGGACAGAAGACAGGCTTCTTTGTGGACCAGCGCGACAATCGTTCTCTTGTGGAACACTATGCTAAGGGGCGCAAGGTGCTCAACATGTTCTGCTACACAGGTGGCTTCAGCGTCTATGCCATGAGAGGTGGGGCAGAGCTGGTGCATTCTGTCGATAGCAGCGCAAAGGCAGTGGAGCTTGTGGATGCCAATGTGGAACTGAACTTCCCAGGCGACACCAGACATGAAGCCTTTGCAGAAGATGCCTTCAAGTTCTTGGAACAGATGCAGGAGAAATATGACCTCATCATCCTCGACCCACCTGCTTTTGCCAAACACAAAGATGCGCTCCACAATGCCCTTCGTGGCTATACAAAGCTCAACGCCAAGGCTTTCGAAATGATACAACCAGGTGGCATCCTCTTCACTTTCAGTTGCTCGCAAGCTGTCAACAAGGACCAGTTCCGCACAGCTGTCTTCACGGCAGCAGCAATAGCAAAGCGAAAGGTTCGCATCCTGCACCAACTGCATCAGCCAGCCGACCATCCCATCAACATCTATCATCCAGAGGGAGAGTATTTGAAGGGACTGGTGCTGTACGTGGAATAATTACCCCTCTCTAACTCCCCCGAGGGGGAGAACTAATAAATGATAAATAGTTAATCGTCAAATAGTAAATATCATGTTGAACTTAAAACTTCGTCTAACTCTACTCAATTTCCTTGAGTTTGCCGTGTGGGGAGCCTACCTGACCTCCATGGGCACTTATCTCGCTGGTGTGGGGCTTGGCAGTCACATCGGCTGGTTCTATTCTGTGCAAGGCATCGTGAGCATCTTCATGCCAGCTTTGATGGGCATTCTTGCTGACCGATGGATGGAAGGACAACGTGTCTTGAGCCTTTGTCATTTCCTGGCTGGCCTCTTCATGATTGGGGCTTCGCTCTATGGCTATCAGGCAGGAGCAAATCCAAGCTTCGCCACCTTGTTCTCGCTCTACACCCTTTCTGTTGCCTTCTTCATGCCAACCATCGCCCTCAGTTATTCTGTGGCATATTCGGCACTCGAGAATGCAGGACTGGACACAGTGAAAGCCTTCCCTCCCATCCGTGTTTGGGGCACAATTGGCTTCATCGTCACGATGTGGGTTGTTGACCTTTGTGGCTTGCAATCAACACCAGGCCAGTGGATGGTGAGCGGTTGCCTGAGTCTTGTGATGGCAGCTTATTCGTTGACAATGCCACGTATGCCTATCAAGAACGATGAGAGTCATCAAAAGACTCTGTTCGAGGCACTTGGACTTAATGCGTTCAAGTTATTCTTGAACCCACGTATGGCAGTCTTCATGGGCTTTGCCATGCTTCTGGGCTTCTGTCTGCAGATATCAAATGGCTATGCAAATCCCTTCATTACGAGCTTCGGCAGCATACCAGAATATGCCGATACATTTGGCGTGCAACATGCCAACATCCTCATCTCCCTGTCGCAGATGAGTGAGACACTTTGCATCCTGCTCATCCCCTTCTTCCTTTCTCGATTTGGCATCAAGAAGGTGGTGCTCATTGCACTCTTTGGATGGGTGCTGCGTTTTGCTTTCTTCGGACTTGGCAACCCAGGCAATGGCGTTTGGCTCTTCCTGCTCAGCATGATAGTTTATGGTGTCGCCTTTGACTTCTTCAACATCTCAGGCTCGCTTTTCATCAATCAGGAAACAGACGACAGCATTCGGAGCAGTGCTCAAGGTCTCTTTATGATGATGACAAATGGCCTTGGAGCCTTCGTAGGCACACTTGTGGCCCAGGCAGTCATCAACAACTATGTCTTCAATCCTCAGGCAGCAGGAGCTTCAGGAACGGAAGTCATCGCAGGTTGGCAGACCTGCTGGTACATCTTTGCAGCCTATGCCCTTGTCGTAGCCATTCTCTTTGCGATATTCTTCAGATACAAGCACGAGAAGAAGTGAAGAATGAAAGAATGAAAAAATGAGAGAATGAAAGAATGAAAAAATGAAAGAGGAACGCTTCTTTTACGACCCCAAATTAGCTGGTCAGAAAGTCTCCCCTTTACGGGGAGATTTAGAGGGGTCTGAGGCTCACCATGCCTTGAAAGTCTTGCGACTTGGAGATGGGGACGAGATAAGGCTGATGGATGGTAAAGGCACATTCTATCGTGCTGTCATCACGGCTGCCACAGGTCACCGCTGTACCTATAGCATCGAAGAAACTTTGCCGCAGCAGCCAGCTTGGAAAGGGCATCTGCACCTTGCTATGGCGCCAACAAAGTTGATGGACAGAGTGGAGTGGTTTGCAGAGAAAGCCACGGAGATAGGTTTCGATGAGCTAAGTTTCCTCGATACCCAGTTCAGTGAACGCAAGGTGGTCAAGGAGGAGCGCATAGACAAGATACTCATTTCTGCCATGAAGCAAAGCCACAAGGCTTGGAAACCTCAGTTAAACGGCATGATGCGCTTCAAGGACTTCATTATGCAAGAGCGTGAGGGTGACAAGTTCATCTGCCATTGCTATGAGATGACAACAGACTACGGACAACAGACGATGGACAAGCCCTTCCTCTTTGATGTGCTTCGTGAAGGTGTGCCAACGACAGTACTCATCGGACCAGAAGGCGATTTCAGCATAGAAGAGGTGAAGCTGGCAATGGAGCATGGCTACAAGAGTGTCACCCTTGGCAGGAGCAGACTCCGCACAGAAACCGCTGCCCTTGTAGCAGTCCACATGATGCAACTCAGGAATGCCCTGTAGTTCTTCTATAAATAAGATGGCAAAAGAGGGCTCCCACGCGATGTGAGAGTCCTCTTCTTGTTTGTGGCTATCTCTTGCTCTTACTTAATCAGAACTTTCTTGCTGCTTCCATCCGAGTAGCGGATGATGTTTATGCCCTTCTGAGGTTGTTTTCGCTTCATGCCATTGATGTCATAAATTTGGAACATCATACCATCGTTCTGCTCTATTGAAGAAATGCCTGTTGCAGAGGTAACAGTGATTATGCAAACAGCCATGAAACCACCATCTTCTGTAGTTGCTATCACTACACTCGTTCCCATACCTACGGCTACTACCATTCCATTTGACACAATGCAAACGGATGTGTTTGAACTTGTCCAATTGACTTTCTTATTAGCTGCATCTTCGGGAAGAACTGTTGCTTCCAAATATGCAATTTCACCAATATACTCAAACTCAATGCCAAAATATAGGGGTGGTGATGTGTCCCTTGAAGGTTATTAAGAAAGAAAATATATAAAAGAAAGAACAATGTTTGATGAATAGAGAGAAGCTGGATGCGTTTGTCCTATTTTTTTTCAAGAATTACGGTGACAGATTACGCTTTTATGATTCAGTCAAGCTTGACAAGCGAACAGAAGCTAATCCTTCCGAATGGGGTTCTAAAGAGAAGACGCTCTGATTTTTCAGGGCGTCTTTTGTGTAATTCAAAA
>JAGCXU010000064.1 GCA_017961145.1 Bacteroidaceae bacterium
ACAACAAATTATTGAAACCTTCACTATTTGAAGCAAACTTTTGCTTGACAAACCACTTCTCCTTCATTTTTGCGCACTTCGATGTCTGTTTCCTTGTCGTCGATGACTTGCTCGTAGAAACTGAGGCGGTCGCCCAGATAGGACTCTGCCTTGTAGGCGATTTCGAAGCGGTGAATGCTCTGCTGCTCAAAGCGTTCGCGAGGGAAGAGGTCGAGGATGTGCTCGATGTACTTGATGCTGTTGATGTGGCCGTTGATGTCCACGTCGCTGTAGTAGGTGTCGATGGTGCGCAGGAGCTGCGGCTCGCGGAAACGGAAACTGGTATGGCCTTCGATGGGACAAATATCCTCTTCCTCTGGAACTACATAACGGAGTATGTCTCCGTCGTAGAGCGTGAGCAGGTTGCAGGGCTGGCGTGTCTCGAGGTCTATCATGGCCCAGACGCTCCGTGCATAGCCCAGGGGCGTCCCGTCGGTGCGATGAATGGAGAAGTTACGGTTCGTGAAGTACCGCATGACGCTCTTCACCCATGTCCTGACCTCGCAATGCTCGTACTGTCGGGGCATCTCGTTCATCTCGATGGCGAGCCTGGAGAGCACCCAAGTGTGCTGCGTCTCGTTCAACGCCCCGATGCCCCAGCCGCGCTTCTGCGAGTGGTTGCCCGCTGCATTGAGCATGTGGTTGCCAAGCACACCAAGAAAGATGCGGCCCGTAAAGTCAACATGGAAAGGCTCGACGTAGAAGGGGTAGCTGTCGATGCAGTCCACGGCCCCCACCAAACCTCCCCGGGGGGAGGCTTTTTGATTATCGCCTGTTTCTATTCCCATGGGTTATTTATGTGCTCCCCTCGGGGAGTTAGAGGGGTCTCTCTCTCTTCTTCCCTCTTTGCAATGTAGGCATCAAGGCGTTCTATGCAAGACTTTGTGACTGCGATTCGGCCAGTTCGGACAAACTGGAGGACGCATCCGAGCGCGTCGAGACGAGTGAAAAGCTCTATCACATCCTTAGTGATGCCGGTATTCTCGACAATGGTATAGGTGGGATTCACCTCAACAATTCGAGCGTCGTAGCGACGGACTATGCACGAAATGTCCTGATTGGCGAGTACCATCGGTGTGGAGAGCTTCAGCAGGGAGGTCTCGAGGATGAATATCTCGTCGTCCACAAAGCAGTTGGCCTGCAGGACATCGACCTTCTTCTCGATTTGTTTGGTAAGCATCTCCGCCATTTCCTGCTTGCAATAGCAAGTGATGGTGTATTTGTGTACGCCAGGAGTGGAAGATGCACATACGTTCAGGCTCTCGATGTTGACCTGTCTGCGGGTAAAGACAGCGGTAATCTGATTGAGGATACCTGCAAAGTTCTCGGAATAGACAATGAGCGTGTAGAGCGTCAAACCGTCGTGGCTGAGCAAAGCGCCTTCGTGACCGGGCACAGCAGGACGCGCCACTGCATTGCGCTTGAAAGTCTCCTTCTGGCTGCCGTCCCGAGCGTCTTGAGCAAGGGTTGCTCTGCGCTGCCGGGCAAGGTTCTTTTCGAAACTGTCGCGCTCAATTGCCGCAGCCGCAAAAACGGCTTCATTAAAGCCTTGCAGGTCAGGAGCCAGCCCTGCGGCCCCCTCTATATCTCCCCGAGGGGAGACTTTCTTATCGTTTTTCTTTTTCATAGATGTGATTCTTTAGTTCTTATTCCTCCCCACAAAGAGGGAGTTAGAGGGGGCTGTGTTCTAGTTGATTTCCAGCAGCATTTCGTCCACATTCGCTCCTGGAGGTGTCATCGGGAGCACGTTATCTTCTTCTTTCACAGCACATTGCAAGAGGTAGGGCCCTTTTGTCCTGAGCATCTCCTTGATGGCAGCATCGAGGTCCTTGCGGTCCACGACTGTGCGGCAGGGAATGTTATAGCCCGCTGCAATCTTCTCGTAGTCGGGATTGAGCATCGGAGTGAAGGAGTAGCGCTTGTTGAAGAACATGTACTGCCACTGCCTAACGTTGCCGAGGAAGTTGTTGTTCAGCAGAATCATCTTTACGGGAATCTGGTTCTCCATAATGGTGCCCAGTTCCTGAATCGTCATCTGGAAACCTCCATCACCACAGAACATGCAAACAGTCCTGTCCGGAGCACCATAGCAAGCACCCATAGCTGCCGGAATGCCGAACCCCATCGTACCGCAACCGCCGCTAGTCACTACCGAACGAGGTTTCGTAAACTTGAAGTAACGGCAGCCCATCATCTGGTTCTGTCCGACATCTGTCACGAGGATAGCTTTGTTCTTGGCTGCTTCGCTGACTTTGCGCACCACTTCGCCCATCAAGAGCGGGCCTTCCTTCGGATGCAGGGCAGCCTCGATAACCTTCGAGTATTCCTTCTCTTCGTAAGGCTTAAAACCTTCCACCCAAGCCTTGTGAGTAGCCTTTTCCACAAGCTTTGTCACTTCTGGCAAAGTCTGTTTGCAGTTGCCAAGAACCGAGAGCGTCGGCTTCACATTCTTGCCCAATTCCGACGGGTCAATCTCGAAGTGGATTATCTTTGCCTGCTTGGCATAAGTCTTCAGATTGCCAGTCACGCGATCATCAAAGCGCATACCAACTGCAATGAGCAGGTCGCATTGATTCGTCATTACATTCGGAGCAAGGTTGCCGTGCATTCCCAACATTCCCATATTCAGGGGATGGTCGGATGGTGCGGCAGAAAGGCCGAGAATGGTAGAACCGAAAGGAATCTGAGCCTTCTCGCAAAGGGCAAGCAGTTCCTTGTTTGCCTGAGCTAATTCTACGCCCTGACCTACCAGCATGAAGGGCTTCACGCTCTCATTTATCATGCGAGCAGCCTTCTCGATAGCGCCTTCTTCTGGCTGAGGATTGGGGTTGTAACTG
>JAGCXU010000065.1 GCA_017961145.1 Bacteroidaceae bacterium
ACTTAGGCCTGACCTGAGCCTGAAAGTCTATGACGCGACTCGGCCGATGAGCGTTCAACAAAAGATGTGGAACACAGTTGCAGGCACGAAACAGCAGAACTATGTGAGCAACCCACGCAATGGCGGAGGCATGCACAACTACGGTCTGGCGGTCGACATCACACTTTGCGAGGCCGTTACGGGCGACACTCTCGACATGGGAACAAAGGTGGATTTCCTGGGTTCGTACGCTCATATCGACAACGAGGCAGGTCTCGTCAGCCAACACATCATCACGCCTAA
Organism: Bacteroidaceae bacterium; assembly: GCA_017961145.1. Lineage (GTDB taxonomy): Bacteria > Bacteroidota > Bacteroidia > Bacteroidales > Bacteroidaceae > Physcousia. The sequence goes on from JAGCXU010000065.1 coordinate 283, forward strand.
GGCAAAGGAAAACAGAGAGTTACTGCGGAAAGTGATGACTGAGGCCGGATTCAAACCATTGAGGACAGAGTGGTGGCACTTCAACCTCGTTTCCAGAGCTGAAGCTAAGGCACACTATAAAGCAGTCAAGTAGAAAACGCGGCACTATACGATTGCAATCGTCACACTAGTAAATCGCAAACGTCACGTTAGTAAATCGCAAACATCACGTTAGTCATTTGCAATCGTCACGTTAGTCGTTTGCAATCGTCAAACGCGACATTATCTTCCTATCCAAGCTTCGGGATTGAGTTTGGCTGTTTCCTTGCGCAATTGGAAATGCAGGGTGCAGTTTCCGCTGCCATCGTCGGCAACCGTTCCCAAGATGTCTTTCGCACGAACCTTCTGCCCTTTCTTGACGATGGTGCTGGAAAGGTTGCAATAGACGGAGATATAGCTGCCGTGACGGACAAGGACATTTCGGGTTCCGCCAAACTGGAAGACGCTCGTCACGACTCCATCAAAGACTGCACGAGCCCTGGCACCAGGACGACCCACATAGTTCGTTCCTTTATTGTCGAGCTGGACATTCTTCATGCCTGGCACATTATAAAGTCCGAAACGGCTGCCCAACATATATTGGCCGGTAATGGGAACGGGCAAACGTCCCTTGTTCTGCTCGAAAGTTCCATTGAGTTGGCGGTCTTCCGCTGTGAGCCAAGTGCCTGATTTTGCAGGGGTTGAAGGCTTTGTCTCCTTTTTCGGAGCAGGAGTCGTCTGAGCCGGTTTGCCCGCTTTCTCTGCTTCTTTCTTCTTGCGAGCCGCTTCCTCGGCAGCCTTTTTGCGCGCCTCTTCCTCCGCTTTCTTGCGGGCTTGCTCTATCTCGTAGGCAATGACCTGCTCAATCTTCTTGTCGAGAGCAGCCAGTTGTTTCTGTTGTTCCGCCACTTTTCCCTGCAGTCCGCTCTCCTTCTTCTTGAGTCCCGCAACCTTCTGTCGCTCTTGAACTTGCTGGGCATTCAAGTCCTTGCGCTGCAACATGACTTCGTGCAAGACACCATTCTTCTGGCTTTTGGCAGAAAGAAGAAGGTTCTGGGCATCAAGAAGCTCTGCCTGTTTCTGAAGAATCTGCTCGCCTATGTTCTGCTGATAGCGGGCATACTCGCGGGCAAAACGCGCCCTTCTGTACATCTGACTAATGGTCTTTGCCGAAAGGACAAACACGACGGGATCGTTGCTCTCACGCTGGGTTCGTGCATATCGAACAGCTGCCTTGAGGTGTTGACGACGTCTGCGAACCTCTCCGTCGAGCTCTGTGATGTTCTTTTGCAAGCGAATGATGTCGGCTTCAAGGTCGTCAAGTTCCTTTTCGAGCTGATGGATGCGCGTCAGACGATTGCTCATCTGCACCCCCAAAAAGTCCACATTCTGCTGTCCGGTCTTTACTTGTTTCCTCGTATTGTCGAGTTGTGTCTTGGATTTCTGCAGTTCAGTCTTCAGTTTAGACTGTTGTTGCTTCAAATCCTTTACCTTCTTGCTGTTCTGAGCGGCAAGAGGTAAAACAAAGATAAAACTTAATAACAGGACAAAGAACTTCTTCATCATACTTGCGAAGGGTATTATAATGTCAGATTCATAATGCGTGTCAGGAGCTCGTCGACTGGCACCTGAGTATAACGAGCTGGGACTTGGGTACGGACTTCCCAATTGGAATCGACCTTAAGATTAGAGAGTGTGAGGACTGCTTTAATAGTTCTGTTGCCATTTGGAATGGTGATACGATGCTTTGTGGGAAGGCTTCTTTCGCCAAGACTTACGAAGTCCGAACGTTCCCAGCCTGCATAGTTTGAAGTTTGCTCGTCCCAAAAGTAGGTTTGAAGAGTTTGAAAATCGACATCGGCCCTTCTCAAGAAAGATACATCGTCATACGAAGCCTTGACATATTGGCGGCCCATTTTGTCGATAACCATAAAGTAGTCGGGAGTCATCTCAATTCGTGCTACCTCGAGAACACCAAAGGTGACAATGGAGAGCTGAATGACGTTGTCCCTCTTCATGCGCAACATTCCACCTACAGAAGTACTCTTTCCGCCCGAAGAAAGGTCAAGACGAATCTTCGCCGTGACGCAAGTCCCTTCCTGTCGGTTGGCATTGGCAGGTTGATTGTTGCCCTGAGAAGGAGGAACACCTATTGTCGTATTGTCTGACACAGTTGTTGTGGTGGAAACAACCTCTTTCTTGCTTCTGCAAGACGCAAGCAGAATGCAGAGCATCAGCACAGATAATCGTATGATCAGTTTCATAAGGTTGACTTATTTGAAATACTTTTTTCGTTTAATCTTCTTGCGGAGCAAAGGCGTACAGGTATTGTCATCCTTTTGTTTGGCGAGTTTCCAAAACCTGAGAGCCGTTTCGGGCTCGCCGAAAAGAGCATATACATCGCCAGCATGCTCGATGAGATTGCCCATAAGCTGCTCGTCGGCAAGGAGTTCTTCGTCGGTCTTCTCAGGGTTAACCACCTTGTCCATATACGTCTTTGCATGGGCGTAATCGCCTTTCATAAAGAGAATCCAAGCATATGTGTCGAGATAAGTGATGTTCTCAGGCTCTTGACGAATGGTTCGATAACTCATCTCTTCCGCACGATCAAGTTGCTCTCCTTTCAGACTTAAATAGTAGGCATAGTTGTTGAGGCACATAATGTTGTCCTCCATATAAACCAACGACGAATCATAAGCCGCGAAAGCTTCCTGTTCTTTTCCTTGCTGATAATAAATGTCGCCAAGCACTCCGAACACATTCGACACAAGACGTTCCGAAACGAACTCTGTCCTGACACGAAGTCCCTGCTGCAAGACATCGGTAGCATCAGTCAATTTCTTCTGCTCGGCCAATGCCATTCCAAGATAGTAGGCGTAGGCAATCTCCTCGGGATGGTAGTTAAGTCCGCGACGACTGATGTCCTCAACGCCCTTATCATCGTTCTTTTCCGCATAGTATTGCAGCAGTTCACGAAGGGCTGTTTCATTGCCTGGCTCCACATCAAGCACTTGTCGCATCGTCTGGCAGAGAGCCTCTTTTGGTTGTTTGCTATAAACCTGATAGGCTGCCTTCATAATAAGAACCTGAGCATCTTGTTGCGGACGGGCAAGCAAGGTGTCGAAAGCTGCAACAAGTCGGGGTGTATACATCGAATCGCGTTGTACATCAGCGATATACGACTGCAACATAAGAATACGAAGTTGCGTAGGAGAATCGGGACAGAACAGCAGCGAGTCGCGCATCTTATTGTATCGTTCGTCTTGTTCACTATCGCGATAATAGTCCATCGTGGCAAGCTGAAGGTTCGTGTTCGTTGGCTCCTTCTGTCTCACCTCATCGTAGATTTCAAGAGCCTTTACGGTGTCGCCTGCCTGCATATACTGGCTACCTATTACAACTCGCAGGTTCATGTCATGAGGAGACTCCTCGCAAAGAGCCTGCAACTGCACGAATGCAGAGTCGAGTTGCCCTTTTTCCTTGTAAAGTCTATACTTCTCGATGCTCACCTGAGGACTGATACCTTCGAGCAACTCTATGCGGTTGAGGGCTCCGATGGCTTTTTCATTGTCGCCCACAGTACTGTAAAGTGATGCTAACTGCGAAAGAATATCGCTGCGGCGCGACTGCAAGGATGTCATTTTCTCCAGCACAGGAATGGCAGATTCCGCATCACGTTTGTTCAGATAGAGTGCTGCCAGCGTCTCCAAGTAGTAGGGATTGTTGGCATCTCGCTCGCAAGCTTGCCTGATATAAGACGTTCCGATGCTGTCCGACCGCATATAAAGGTACAAAAGACCGATGTTGTAAAGTGCCTCTGGAGCCTGTGGATTGATGTCAAGACAATGTCGATAGAGGTCCATCGCCGACGAATAATCCTCCTGAAGGCGGCACTTCTCGGCTTCCATATAGTAATAGTCAAAGTTGGCTTGAGCTTTAACCCCAAGCGAACCAAACAGAAGGATGAGTATGAAAGAAAGCCGCCTCACGAAGATTCCCTACTTTGTTCCGCTATGTCCGAAGCCTCCAGCACCACGTTCTGTCTCGGAAAGGATTTCTACTTCCTGCCATTCTGCCTGTTCGTGACGTGCTATAACCATTTGCGCGATACGCTCTCCATCAGAAATAACGAAAGGTTCATCCGACAGATTAACCAATATGACACACACCTCACCACGATAATCAGCATCAATTGTGCCAGGAGTGTTGAGCACGGTAATGCCGTGCTTGATGGCAAGTCCACTGCGTGGTCGAACCTGTGCCTCGTAACCTGGAGGCAAAGCCATGAACAGACCTGTAGGCACAAGGCGGCGTTCCATAGGTCTTAACTCGATAGGAGACTCGATATTCGCACGGAGATCTACTCCTGCAGATTGTGGCGTTGCATATTGAGGCAACGGATGATGACTGCGATTGATTATCTGAACTTTCATAGACTATTGTGTTGATATCTTTAATTATACATCAGGAAGGCTCATTCCGTTAATCTTCCTATATAGATCTAGCGCATAAACATCTGTCATTCCCGAGATATAATCCAACACAGCCATAATCCTTTCATATAATGTGGGTGCCAGAATGTCGTATTGTGTGCTGACGCGATTGATAAGAAGCTGCGAGAAAGCACGATCGGAATGAGTTGCTGCTTGCACCATCAGGTCGGTAAGTGTGGTGATTACCTTGTAGCCGGCAATCTCTATATCCACCACATCTTTGCAATGATAAATTTTCTTGTAAGCAATTCGCTCGCATTGTTCATATGCTTTACGCGGGAGTTCCTCTATATGCTCTATGAGAGAACCCTCGAAGGTGCCACTCAAAATGGCATTTTCATTCTCTATAAAGACATGAACACATTGCTGTTCCAAACAATTGATGACGCAGGAACGGAGATAGACGACTTGCTCGTTGACATCATCCACAAGCTGATTCATGCGGTCCTTGATGTGTTTCTGCTGTTCTTTGGAGAAATAAGCGAGGAAGAGTCGCTTTGTTTCCTCGGTCGTCAGGAGTTTGAGTTTGTGTGCGTCCTCGATATCCATCACTTGATAACAGATATCGTCGGCAGCCTCAACGAGATAGACGAGAGGATAGCGTGCATAACAAATTGAACCTTTAGGAGAGGGACGCTTCAAGATGCCGAGTTCCTTGGCGATTCGTTCATAGTCCTCTACATCACTACGGAAGAAGCCGAACTTGCGCTTGTCGCCTGCAAGGTCGGACGAGAAGGGATACTTGACGATGCTTGCCAACGTGCTATATGTCATTACGAAGCCTCCTTTGCGACGTCCTTTAAAGTGGTGTGTCAGCAAACGAAACGCGTTAGCATTACCCTCGAAGTGTATGATGTCTTCCCACTCTTGCGGAGAAATTCCATCACCCGTCTCAGGACATATATAATCTTTGAGAAACTGTCCGTCGCCTTCACTGAAATAAGTTCCTATTGCCGTCTCGCCACTATGACCGAAAGGAGGGTTTCCCAAGTCGTGAGCCAAGCAGGCTGCACTAACGATATTGCCTAGTTCGGTGAAGTGTGTGCTATAGAGTTCAGGGTGTTTTTGCAGGATGAGACGACTGATATCGTTGCCCAGACTTCGTCCCACACTACTCACTTCGAGGCTGTGTGTAAGGCGATTATGAACAAAGATACTGCCTGGCAGAGGGAAGACTTGTGTCTTGTTTTGCAGGCGTCGAAAGGGAGCAGAGAAAATCAGCCGATCGTAATCGCGCTGAAACTCTGTGCGATCGTCGCTTCTCTGCTGCATTTCCTCTTGTCCGAGGCGTTTGCTGGAGAGCAACTTCTCCCATTTCATCATCTCTTCCACCATAGCGAATGCCTCTACTTGTCTACGGGTTTATAGAAGATTCGGTTGGCACCACTCGTGATTTTCACCAATTCGGGATGTTCCGCAGCAAAGGTGTCGATGTGACGCATGCGTTTTTCCTGAAGAATTTCATCAACTGCGATGAGTATTCCAGTTTCCTCCACATCACCGAAACCGTCGTTGATGGCGGTTCCGAAGAGTTTCATGGTGGGACTCAATCCCATATATGCGTTGACGAGAGGCGGTATGTTGTATCCCAAAGCGCGTACTTCGTGATTGAGGATGCGGTAGTCTGCCTTGAAGTCATCCTCGGTGAAAAGGGTCTTGAACTGTTCCGGATCGTGCCAGTACTCGAGGGGTTTCATGGGATATATCAGGTTGTCGGGATCGGGGAAGTGCTTGTTCAGGAAGTAGAGAATCATGTCTCTTGCCATACGATCGTAGCTGGGATACATCGTGAACTTGCCGAAGAGATATCGTATGGAAGGTTCTATGACGACGATCGCACCAAGTCCGTCCCAAAGATTGTCAAGTGCGAAGATTCCTTTCCTGCCCCGAAGTGTGCTTTGGTACTCGACTGTAACGAAGCTGCGACCAAGTTCAATAGTCCAAGGAGCATATTCTTTCATGAAACGTTCCGAGAAGCGGAACATATGGCTGGTAGCCAAGATGGGCTGGCCGTCTGGTGCTATCTTCCAGTCTTTGCCGAGAATGTAGCGGTAGCCACCTACTATTTCTTCCGTTTCGGGGTCCCATACAAGGATTTGCTTATAGCAGTTGTCGCAGGTATCGAACTCGTCGAGGTCAAAACTCTTTCCCGTTCCTCCTCCTGCCGCTCTGAAGGCTATTTCGCGGAGACGTCCTATCTCGCGTACTACATGCGGGGCATCGTGCCAAGTTACGACGTAGACTTCGTTGCCGCTCTTGTTTGTCATGCGCAAACGTTTGTCTGGCGTTAGCTCCGACTTCAGCACTTCTGCTGGGATTGGGGCTATTATTGGCTCCATTTTCTTGTTCTCTTCCATTGACTTCCTTGTATTCCTTTATATTTCATATACTTTGTCTTGGACCCATCTGCCCCACTCGGCTGGTGTTTTTGATGTGTCGAATGTTTGCCAGGGAATGGGTTTGCCGATGCGAACGATGTAGTGACTGCCTCTGCTTCGGTACATTTCATCGGGCAGGAGGGCCATTGCGAAGTTGGGCAGATGCAGCCGTTTGCACCATCTTGCCAC
>JAGCXU010000066.1 GCA_017961145.1 Bacteroidaceae bacterium
GTAAGCAAGAGTGATGGCGAAGGCAACGAAGTCACTTTCGGCAGTTCTTGGGAGACAATTCAGATGGCAGGCCGCTACGGAATCCCCGCTCAGCAGGATACCTACATCCTGGAAAGCGTCCTGATTCGCACAGAAGGCGACAAAGCCTTCCTGCCTACCCGCTGTGGTTTCACTTGGGACCAGCAAGCAGGCTCAGCTAATGCCCTCGAAATCAAGCATGTAACCAGCCTCGAAGACATCTCGACAAGCATCGAGAAACTCCAGCAGACAGGCGAAACCGTCGATGTTTACAATGCTCAGGGCACTTTGGTACTCTCGCAAACCAACATCAACGCAGCCAAGCAGAGCCTTCCACAAGGCATCTACGTAGTCAAAGGACATAAGTTCGCGATTAAGTGAGAGTGAAATAAACATGAGCAAAAGCTCGTGTTTGTGATTCGCCGAATGCAAGCGAACTCGACTATAAGTCAAGTTTGCGATTAAGTAAACACATTTCGTTTTCATAGCTGAAAGGGCGGGGAGCTTAGGCTTCCTGCTCTTTTTTTGTCAGTTTTTGTCATATTCTTGACAGATTGGCACACTTTGGCACACCATTTGTATGATTGTAAGCAGGAAATCAACCTAACAAACACGAGTATAAACTAAATTAAATACAATTATGGGAAAGATTATTGGAATTGACTTGGGTACCACAAACAGTTGCGTATCCGTATTTGAGGGCAACGAGCCCGTAGTTATCGCCAACAGTGAAGGTAAGCGTACCACTCCATCTGTAGTGGCATTCGTAGAGGGCGGCGAGCGTAAGGTAGGCGATCCTGCCAAGCGTCAGGCCATCACAAACCCGAAGAAAACCATCTTCTCAATCAAGAGATTCATGGGCGAAACCTACGATCAGGTTCAGAAGGAAATCGCGCGCGTACCTTATTCAGTAGTTAAGGGCGACAACAACACACCTCGCGTCGAGATAGACGGCCGTGCTTATACACCACAGGAAATCAGCGCGATGATTCTTCAGAAGATGAAGAAGACCGCTGAAGACTACCTCGGACAGGAAGTGACGGAAGCCGTCATCACCGTTCCTGCCTACTTCTCTGACTCACAACGTCAGGCAACCAAGGAAGCAGGACAGATTGCAGGTCTCGACGTAAAGCGTATCGTCAACGAACCAACTGCAGCCGCATTGGCTTACGGCGTTGACAAAGCCAACAAAGATATGAAGATTGCCGTCTTCGATCTCGGTGGCGGAACATTCGATATCTCTATCCTCGAGTTCGGTGGTGGCGTGTTTGAAGTGCTCTCCACTAACGGCGACACACACCTCGGAGGCGATGACTTCGACCAGGTTATCATTGATTGGCTGGCCGATGAGTTCAAGAGCGAGGAAGGCATCGACTTGAAGCAAGACCCGATGGCGCTGCAGAGACTGAAAGAAGCAGCAGAGAAAGCCAAGATAGAACTCTCGAGTAGCACCACGACAGAAATCAATCTGCCGTACATCACAGCTGTAGGCGGTGTGCCCAAACACCTCGTAAAGAGCCTGACACGTGCTAAGTTCGAACAACTTGCCGACAGCCTCATCCAGGCTTGTAAAGTGCCTTGCCAGAAGGCTATGCAGGACGCAGGTCTCAGCAACAGCGACATCAACGAGGTAATTCTCGTGGGTGGTTCCAGCCGTATCCCTGCCGTGCAGAAACTCGTGGCTGACCTTTTCGGCAAAGAACCCAGCAAGGGCGTGAACCCAGACGAGGTTGTGGCTATCGGTGCAAGCATTCAGGGCGCCGTCCTCACTGGTGATAAGAGCGACATCGTACTGCTCGACGTTACACCTCTTTCCATGGGTATCGAGACGATGGGCGGCGTGATGACGCGACTCATCGAAGCCAACTCGACCATCCCTTGCAAGAAGAGCGAAATTTTCTCTACTGCAGCCGACAACCAGACAGCAGTCACCATCCACGTCCTTCAAGGCGAACGTCCGATGGCAAGCCAGAACAAGAGCGTCGGCCAGTTCAACCTCGATGGCATCGCACCCGCTCGTCGTGGCGTACCACAGATTGAGGTGACGTTCGACATCGATGCCAACGGTATCCTCAACGTCAGCGCTAAGGACAAGGCAACAGGTAAGGAGCAGCACATCACGATTACCGCCAGCAGCGGCCTCAGCAAGGAGGAAATCGAGCGCATGAAGGCCGAGGCAGAAGCCAACGCAGAAGCCGACAAGAAGGAACGCGAGAAGGTCGACAAACTCAATCAGGCTGACTCGATGATCTTCCAGACCGAGAACATGCTTAAGGAAAGCGGTGATAAGATTCCAGCCGACGTGAAGAGCGAAGTCGAGGCAGCCGTTGCAAAGCTGAAGACCGCACATCAGGCACAGGATCTCGCTGCCATCGATGCTGCCATGAACGAGCTTCAGACCGCAGCAGGCAAGATGTATCAGGCTCAGCAGCAGGCTGGTCCTCAGCCCGGCCCTGACATGAATGCCGGCAACACTGGCTCTGGTAACGACCAGCAAGGTCCCGACATTCAGGACGCCGACTTCGAGGAGGTCCACTAGTTCAAAGATAACAAACAATAACAATCGGAAACCAAATCCGTGTAGCTCACCGAGTTACACGGATTTGCCGTTTTAAGGGGTTTGGCGTTCGTTATCGATTCCTATCATTTCCTATCTCAGACGTGTTCCATATTTGTACCTTAACAAAAAAGTAGAAGTTTTGAAACAAATAATTATAAATAAAAACAAAGTCTAATTTTGAACAAAAAATTATGCCAGGAATTGCATTGGAAATCAAGAGAAAATGCAAAGTGTGTGGAAAAGTCTTCCTTGTGAAGAAACTTGACTCACAGTTTTGCTCGAAAAGATGCAGCGCAGTCGATTTGAAACGTAGGCGCGATGCAGAAGTAAAAGAGGCTCGTCTCGCAAAGATAGCAGCCCAAGTGCCAGACATCCGAGAATATATCTCGGTAAGAGAGGCTGTAGCCTTGTACCATATTGAACGTGGTACGTTGTACCGTCTCATACGATTAGGTCGTATTCCAGCAATGAATTTTGGGAAGCATCTCATTCGTATCAAACGTTCGGAACTGGAAGCCAACTTTATGCTTCGCAAAAAAGCGAAACGAGAGAAGGAGAAGCCAATCCCAAAGCTCTACAACCTCGAACCAGAGAATTGTTATACCGTTGGTGAGATATGCAAGAAGTATCGCATCAACGACAGCACCGTATGGTCGCATGTACGGAAATACTCTATCCCCTCACGACAAATAGGCAACTATGTCTATATCCCCAAAGACGAAATCGATAATCTCTATAAATCCGATATATTATGAAGAAAGCAATGCTCCACACCAAAGTGTCCGTCAGACTCCGAAAGTCGGAGCTTCGTGACGAGTGGTATCTTTACCTCGAAGCCTATCCTGTGTTCAAGCCTGGGCATGACAAGCCTTGCCGTGA
>JAGCXU010000067.1 GCA_017961145.1 Bacteroidaceae bacterium
ATTAGAGGCGTGATTTCAGATACTCGTCGAGTGTGATTCCTTCCACTTTGAGGAAGCAGGCACGAACGGTCTGGATGGTGCCGAAGCCTGCAGAAAGTGTGTCGCTCAACGTTTTGACTTCACCACGACTGATCATTCTTTTCAGTTCCGCAACACGGAAACTGCTGATGTAATCGTGCACATTGTTGAAGCCTTGACTGCGTACACTTTGAAGGACAAGATGGCGATTGTACCCCACTTCCTGGCAAAGACGGTCCCTGCCGAAAGTGCTTTCCTTCCACTCGTTCTTGTGATTCTGCATCCAGAAGTTGATGCGTTGGAAACGATGGAGATTCGCTTCGTTGAAGTCATCCTGTTCCGCATCCTTATTCTCTTCGGCAGGAATCTCCGCTACCTCGCTGATGACGGGTCTTGGCATCTGCAAAGCCAGCGTCTCAAGCGTGCGAAACATGAGGTAGAGGTTCAATATAGTGAAGAGAACGATGTAGATGGCCAGTAAAGTCAGGTTGAAGAAGATGGCAACGTAGGTGTAGAAGACTACCGAAAGTCCCATTGCAACGCAGTATCCCAGCAAGTATCCTGGCACATTTGCATGCCTTGCCATTCGATGTGGCAGCAGGAAGATGTTCACGATATAGTAGATGCTCAAACCCAGAGCACACAGTCGCATCAGAATGTCACTACTTAAGATGTTCCCAACCAGGTCTTTTGCCGTGTAGATGTAGACAATCCGACTGCCCATCAGAGCTGCTCCGATGTAGATGGCAAGCAACACCAGAATAGGTCTTGCATAACGCCACATACGTTCCCATTGCAGGAAACCTGGCATGGAAATGTTCAGCGGATAGATGCTCTGAAGGTAGCATGCACACAGCAATGCCAGCAACATTGCCGGATGAAGGATGCCTGGATCGCCTTCTGCAATAGCCTGACTGAAGAAAGACGTCACAAGTGTCGTAGCAAAGAAAATGCCGTTCACCCAAGCCAAACACAGATACTGAACTCTGTGTCGAGCAAAAAGTCCCATCACGCAAGTAATGACAAAATGCACGATGGCAGACCCTCCGAGAGTCATGAAAATAACACTTTCGCTCATGTCGTTAGTCTTTTTCGTTTGCAAAGTTAGATGTTTTAAATAAAACTGCAATTCTTTCTCACTTTTTTATTGTGGAAAAGCGCGTACATTATTATAAATAATAGTATATTTGTACACGTAGTATACATAAACAAACAATATTAACACACACAATTTATGAAAACAACTACTTCCTTTTCCCTGCTCACAATGCTGCTCCTCCTCTTGTTCGTAGGCGGTTCAAGCAATGTTTGGGCAGAAGATATCTGGGTGAAAACAGACCCCACAGAATTGCAAACGGGCGACGTTGTTGCAATTGCAGACCTGACCAGACAGCTCGTGATGCCTAATGACAAAGGCACAGCATTGGCTCCAAACGCAGTTGCCATCAGCTTTAATGATGACAAAACGGAGATTGCAGTCACGGTTGAAGATGCTTGGCAATGGGTTGTGACAGTAGGCGAAACAGACGATGGAGCCTCATTCAAGTTTGGTGTTGCAGGCACTGAGAACTATCTCTACTGTACAAACGCCAATAATGGTGTGCGAGTTGGCACGAATGAGAACAATGTCTTCACAATGAAAGATGATTTTCTGTACAATGTCGCAACCAGTCGTTACATAGGTCCTTACCAGACGCAGGACTGGCGTTGCTACACTTCTATCAACAGCAACATCACGGGCACAGTTATTGCTTTCTTCAAGAAGACAGAGAATACTTCTGCTGTGACAAGGCCTGTCATCTCTCCTGCTGGAGGTGTCTTCTCCGAGGCACAGACCGTAACATTGACTTCGGAAGGTAATACCATCTACTACACCCTTGATGGTACAGACCCCACAAACGCCAGCACGCTGTATGAGGCTCCCTTCACGGTGTCTTCCAGCTGTGTAGTTAAAGCAATTGCTTACGACGGTTCAAACAATTCAAGCAGCGTTGCTTCTGCAGACTTCAGGATTATTACTCCCATCACAACTATCGCAGAGCTCTGCGCAGCTGCAACGGAAACGGATGAACCCGCTATTGTTCAGTTCAACAACTGGGTTTGCTCTGGCGTAGCAGGCGGTAATGCTTACTTCACAGACGGTGCAAACGGTATCCTTCTCTATCAGAACGGACATAACTTTGTGCTGGGTGACAAACTCTCAGGCACAGCCACAATAACTCTGACCACCTATAACGAAGCTCCTGAAATCAAGGGTCTCACAAAGACGACCGAGGGCGTGACTGTTGAAGAAGGTGGTGAAATCACTCCTATTCCTGTAGTCGTATCCGACCTGGAAAAGAACATGCAGGGTTGTGTCATCAGCCTTGAAGGTGTGACTTATGATGCTGCAGCCAATGCTTTCATTGATGACGACGACAACAAGATTGTTCCTTACAACAGGTTCATCACTTTGCCAACACTTTTGGATGGCAAGACATACAACGTGACAGGTGTGGCTATTTGGTACAAGAACAATCAGGTTTGGGAAATTGCTCCTCGCTTCGAGGAAGAGTTTGTGCTGGTAACTTCGCAGGTTATGCCAGAGTCTTCATGGAATGTCGAGGAATTACTTGTTGATGTTAACGACGAAGTGAGTGCAGTCTTCACTACCAACTCCGATGGTGTCGTTACCTATACAAGTTCCGATACGGAGGTTGCTACAATTGACGAGAGTGGTAACATCACTCTCGTGGGCAAGGGCGTTACCACCATTACTGCTTCCGTGGCAGAGACAGAGGCTTTCCTGGCTGACAGCAAGAGCTTCACACTTACCGTCACAAAAGACGGTTATGCAGATATTACCTTTACCTACAACGATGCAGACCTCCTAGGTCAAGGCGCTTCAGACGTAGGTGCACCTGTTACTGCAACTCGCAACAGTATCCTCACCCTCTATATGAATAGAGCATATGCAAGGGATGGAAACGACCACATCAAAGTTTATGGCAGCAGTACTGACGAGGAAAAAGGTCCCAGCAGGATAGAGTTGTCAGTCACCGAAGGCTATGTCATCACCAAGATTGTCCTTACTGCAACTGGTTCTGACTACATTAAGGAATGGAGTGAAGAGTTTGGTAATGAGGTCATTATCAACGATGCTACCGCTACTTGGGAAGGTGACAGGACCAAGGTTACCCTGACTAATCAGTCAACTTCTCAGGCTCGCATCAGGACCATCGCAGTCACCTATGTTGATATCAACAAGGCTGATGCAATCAGCATGCCTGCCTCTGTTGAAGACGAAGGCATTATCTACAACCTTGCAGGTCAGCGTTTGAGCAAGATGCAGAAGGGCATCAACATCGTTGGAGGCAAGAAAGTTCTTAAATAAACTTGGGATAAAGTTCTGAAATAGAAGTCCCATCCGAACAACTCGGGTGGGACTTCTATTATTTTAGGGCAGTTAATACAACCTTATAAACTCGTAGGTATTTCCGACGAGGGCAAGGTATCGCTCGAAATCCTCGAGGCTGATGACGACTGTTCCCCTGCAATCATTAGGATGGAAGGACAGCGTCTTGTGGTCCGCTTGAGGGTAATTGTTGTCATCAAGCAGGCCAGCATCGAGAAAGAGGTGTACATGATGCTCCTCGTCGTTGATGAGTCCGAAGGGAGAGACGCTGCCAGGTTCGAGCCCGAGATACTTCATCATGCGTTCTGGAGAAGCGAACGAGAGCTTTCCACACGAGGGTTTCCCTTGAGCTTGGAGTGCTGCTTTGAGTCGCGCTTCGAGGTCATGAATGTCCAGGTCGTGGTCACAATGGAAACAGACGAGATAGTGCTGGTTGCCTTTATGATTTCGCATGAAGATGTTCTTGCAGTGAACGGAACCGTCTTGGCGCCACCAGCGTTTCGCTTCCTCGATAGTCTTGCCCTCGGGATGCTCGTAACAAGAGTAGGGGATGTTGTGTTCCTGGAGAAACTTAAGGACTTTTTCTTGCCTTTCTGACATTGCTTGGTGTTTGTTTTCTGCGGCAAAGTTAAGCAAAATAATTGAGTGCATGAACATTCGTGGGCAATTATTTTGAGGTTCGCAAGCAATTAGTGTTGAAAAGTCGGGCAGGCATGTTTCCAAACCAGGCTAGTGTCGTTGCCAAACGTATAGTGTTACGTTTGGCATCGTAACGTGCCACGTTTCAGATCGCGACTTAGAACCTCCAGCCAAGCTTCGCATAATGGGCGATTCCGAACCTGCCCTTGTCGATTTTCGCAGTACTGTATTCCAAGTCGTAACCCACGAAAAGATGCTCCAGAAGCTGTAAGCCGAGACCCCACGAAAAAGCGAATCCGTGTCCTGATCGGGCTGTTCCA
>JAGCXU010000068.1 GCA_017961145.1 Bacteroidaceae bacterium
AAGGCTATGAATTAAGAATTTTATTCTTAATGGAGGAAATAATGTCATTACCAAACGACTGCAAGCTAAATCCCAAACGTCACACTAGTAAATCGCAAACGTCACACTAGTAAATTGCAATCGTCACACTAGTAAATTGCAATCGTCACACTAGTAAATTGCAATCGTCACACTATACGTTTGCTATCATAACACTATACGTTTGCCATCGTCGCACTATATGTTTTGACTTTCTTCTGGAATTATTTGCCGGTTTGACTACTTATTCGTAAATTTGTGGGCAAAATAACATTTACAGATATGAAAAAAATACTTTTCTCTTTGCTCGTGATGCTGCCCTTGATGCAGTTGCAAGCAGCCGTAGATCCCAATTTCTACATCTTCCTTTGTTTCGGTCAGTCAAACATGGAGGGAGCCGCCAAGCCTGAGGCTCAAGACCTGAAAAGTCCAGGACCGCGATTCTTGTTGATGCCTGCTGTGGACGATGTTCAACGAGGTCGAAAGATGGGCGAATGGTGCGAGGCTGTTCCGCCACTCTGCCGACCCAGTACCGGCCTGACTCCTGCCGACTGGTTTGGCCGTACTTTGGTGGCTTCGTTGCCCGATAACATTAAGATTGGCGTCATTCATGTAGCTGTGGGAGGCATCAAAATCGAGGGTTTCATGAAGGACAAGATGGGCGATTACTTCAAGAACGAAGCTCCTGGTTGGATGAAGGGAATCCTCGAGGCTTACGATAACAATCCCTACGAACGACTGGTCATGCTGGCAAAGAAGGCTCAGCAAGACGGCGTCATCAAAGGAATCCTGATGCATCAGGGCGAATCAAATACGGGCGATCCGGATTGGGCAAAGAAGGTGCAACAGGTTTACGACAATCTTTGTAGCGACCTCAAACTGAAACCCGAAGAGGTGAACCTCTATGCAGGAAACATCGTGCAAGCAGGTGGGCAAGGAGTTTGCATCGGTTGCAAGAAGCAAATCGACGAGTTGCCCAAGACTTTGCACACCTCTCAAGTCATCTCTTCCGACGGTTGTTCGAATGGGCCAGACCGTTTGCACTTCGATGCAGCAGGTTATCGCGAGTTGGGCTGCCGCTATGGTGAAGCCGTTGCTCGTTCGTTAGGCTTCGAGCCGAAGCGTCCTTTCATGGAAATCGCCAAGCCGATAGATGTTCCAGCCGACGCCTTCATTGCCGAGACGACTGTTCCTGGCAACGACTTTCCGAAGGTAGACAAGGAGGGACGGGCTTATTTCCGCATCCAAGCCCCTCAGGCCCGCAAGGTTATCGTCGATATTTGCAACAAGAAATACGATATGCAACCTGATGGCAAAGGCGGCTTCATGGCAGTAACAGACCCGCTTGTCGTAGGCTTCCACTACTATTTCATGGAGGTTGACGGCATTCGCTTCGTCGACCCAGCAACAGAGGTGTTCTTCGGTTGTTGTCGAGAATCTGGCGGTATCGAGATTCCCGAAGGCGAGGAAGGCGACTACTATCGTCCTCAACAAGGTGTTCCTGCAGGACAGATTCGCAGCCTCTACTACTTTGCTCAAAGCACAAACGAATGGCGTCATGCAATGGTCTATACCCCTGCAGAATATGAAAAAGGCAAGAAGAAATACCCTGTTCTCTACCTGCAACATGGCATGGGTGAGGACGAGACAGGCTGGAGCCATCAAGGTCACATGCAACACATCATGGACAACCTGATTGCCAAAGGCGAAGCCGTGCCCATGATTGTGGTGATGGAGAGTGGCGACATCAAAGCTCCCTTCCGAGGAGGTGACAGAAGCGAGTACGGAAGTTCATTTTATAAAGTAATGATTAACGACCTCATCCCGACTGTCGACCGTGAGTTCCGCACACTTTCCGATCGCGAACATCGTGCGATGGCAGGCCTTTCTTGGGGCGGACACCAAACCTTCGACCTTGTGATGAACAACATGGACACGTTCGCTTGGATGGGCGGCTTCAGTGGTGCCATCTTCGGACTCGACATCAATAAGACTTACGATGGAGCCTTCTCTCGCAGCGAAGAGTTCAACCGTCGCATTCACTACCTTTTCCTCAGTTGTGGCTCAGAAGAAAACTTCGGCACCGAGAAGCTTGTTAACGACCTTCGCGGTGCCGGAATTAAGGTTGACTACTATGTCTCGCCAGGCACTCACCACGAATGGCTGACCTGGCGCCGAAGCCTGAAAGAGTTCGTGCCGAAGCTTTTTAAAAAGTAAAAGGTATAAAAGCTAATTCAGCGACCCTGTATTGACGACGGGCTGGGCTGAGTCATCACCGCAAAGCACGACAAGCAGGTTGCTCACCATCGCAGCTTTCTTCTCGGCATCCAGTTCCACGACACCCTCCTTCGAGAGTTTGTCGAGTGCCATTTTTACCATAGAAACGGCACCATCCACAATCTTTTCGCGAGCTGTGATGATGGCCGAAGCCTGTTGGCGACGAAGCATGACGGCTGCTATCTCAGGAGCATAAGCCAGGTAGTTGATGCGGGCCTCCACCACTTCGATGCCGGCCAGAGCCAAGCGGTCGTCGAGCTTCTGCTCAAGCAACTGGTTGATGTCTTCCGAGCCTGAACGAAGGGTAAGCTCACCTGCACCACCGTCCTCATCATCATAAGCATACTGTCCAGCCACTTGACGAAGTGCCGCGTCGCTCTGCACACGCACGAACTTCTCCAAAGCATTCATGATGCTCTTCACGTCTGTCCCGGTCGTGCCGGCTGTCGGTGAAGCCATTGTCTGCGTATCGACCTCGAAGAGCGCCTTGTAGGTATCCTTCAGTCGCCATACCAGTACCAAGCCTATCATGACGGGATTGCCCACCTTGTCGTTCACCTTGATGGGCTCGGCATCGAGGTTGCGGGCACGAAGGGAGAGCTTCTTCTTCCCATAGAAGGGGACAATCCAGTAGTAGCCTGCCTTTGCAAAAGTGCCGGCATACTTGCCGAACCAGGTCATGACCCTTGCTTCGTTTGGCTCCAATTGTATGAGGCCACACCACATAATAATGTTCACGATAAGCAGCAGGATACTGCCCATAAGCAGCCATCCTCCTGTCGCACCATTGCTGGCATCCAGGAGGATGATTCCTTTCACGATACCCCAAATTGACAGTATCAGAACTGCCAAGTTCACAAACAACATCAGGAAACCGTTTACTACGATTCCTTTGAACTTAAATTCTTGTGTTTCCATAATTATTGTTATTATTTGTATTGTTCAACGAAATCCCTAACTAACCTGAAGGTAGGTTCGTAGCTATCTGTGACTACGTGCTCCCAGTTGTCGAAGATGGTGTGGTAGTACTGGAAAGCGTCGCCTTTCTCGTTCTCAAGGAAGATGCAGGGCACATTCCTGACAGCGAAGACATAGTGGTCGCTATTGGCTGCGAGGTCGCCTCTGTGGAGTTCTTTGAAATGGCGCTTCTCGCCGTTTATCTTCTCGAAAAGGGGAAAAGCCTTCATGCCTGTATCACTCACTTCGCAGTATTCTGTCGGATTGTTGTCGCCAATCATGTCGATATTGAAGAGGTACTTGATTCGCTCGAGCGGGAAGGTGGGATGCTCCACGAAATAGGTCGAGCCGCGCAGATTGGCGTCCTCTCCCGAGAAAGCGAGAAAGTACATGTCATATTTGGGCCGATGCTTGGCGTAGTAGGCAGCGAGAGTGACGATGGTGGCTGTGCCGGAAGCATTGTCGTTGGCACCTGCATAGAAAACTTTCTTGCCGAGGTTGCCAAGGTGGTCATAATGGGCAGTAAAGACATAGCAACTGTCGTGACGCTCTCCTTCGACCTTGCTGATGACGTTGAAGCACTCGTAATCCTTCAGAAACTTGGCGTCTACATTGAGTTTGACACGCTTCACACCCTCGATGGCTTCCGGCGTAACCCAGACGATTGGCTTGTCCACGACTCTGTGACCATAAGCCTTGAAGAACTTGATTGGCGCGGGCCAAGTGTAGATGAGGCCAGCGTTTGTACATCCGTCCTTTGTCTGCAGACGGGAGAAAGCCTCGCGATGTTTGTAAGTGAACCAGAACTCGCAAGCCACCATGCAGTTCTCGTACTCGGGCTTCGCAAGGTCGGCAAACATCTTGTCGGCATCGAAGTTGAGCGTATCGACATGATAGACAGGGAACTCGCCCTTGACACCGGGAGAGTATTCCCTCATCGAGAAGTCCACGCCAGCCGTCAGTTTCTTTCCATCAGCCCACATCTCCATCTTGCCGGCAAAGGTCTGGATGTCGAGCGTGAAAGGTTGTAAAGTCACTTCATCCACACCAGCTTTCTTGTATTCTTTTGCAAGGAACTTGCCCGCTTTGTTAGCACCGCCTTTGGCATAGCCGCGACCTTGGTACTTGGCTGAGCTAATCTCCTTCACTATCTTCTTGTAGTGCGTCAAGTCTTGCGCTCCTGCCTGTAAGCCCAAAGCCAGCAGGACAACCAATAGTTTTCTCATATTATTCATATTTCTTTATTTCTAATTCCTAACCCGATGCCAACCTTGCTCCAATGTCTTCGTCTTTCCATTCGGGAAGACGACCTCCGCCGTACAGCCTTCAGGTATGAGTGTCGAGACTTCCAGCTGTTTCCCTTTCTTTAGGACGCTTACGGTAATTTTGCCGCTGACACTCTCGATGGTGCAAGAAGCCTCTTTCAGGTATCCCAGTTGGGGACGGATGCGGAAGGTCTTGAATCCGGGAGAAGTCGGCTCGATGCCACAAACCTTCTGGCTCAGGATGGTCAAGGGACCGCCACTCCACCCATGATTATACGTTCCCCAGCATGAGTTGACCATCGATTCACCCGGCTTGGGCTTTGTTCCTTCGGGTATCCAGTTCTCTGGTAATGTAGTCAGTCCGGGGAAATCCAGCATGGGCTTGTAGCGCTTGCGTATGCGGTCCAATCCTTGGCTGGCAGCATTCATTTGGAACAAGGCTTCCAGCACATATTTCTCCATATAGGGACTGGCGTGGTATTCCTTTGTCAAGCATTTGGTCAAAGCCTTGTATTTATCTTCCGATGCCAATCCCGACACAACAGCAAGGGCATTTCCCCGGTCGTCGGTCTCGCCTGTATAGTTGGGTGAACGGTACACGCCATTTTTCCAGAACCGCTTGTCGAAGCTGTCTGCCATCCTTTTCAACATGCCGTCTATCTGAGCCACATCACTCGCTTTATCAAGAATCTTTGCGAGTTCAAGTTCACCCTTCAGAGCCAGATAGTACCAACAATTTTGCAGCAGAAGTTGGTCTATATTATCACCCCAATCGCCCCAGAACCAGTCGCCATGGCGCAAGAGGACAAGACCGTCGGCATCTGTCTGCCATACATCATGCAGATAACGATGCAGACGAGCATAATGGGTCTTGGCAAGTGAGAAATCGCCCGCATAGAAGCATTGGGTATAGATGCCGTACCATCCGCAAGTGGCCAGGATCTGGGAGGGCAGTTCCTTGTTCCAGTTTCCAGCCGGAACGGGCGAGTACATGACCCCATCGGCGCGCTGCCAGTTGAAGAGTTCGTTCAGTCCCTTGAAGCCCATCTGTGCGCCCTCGGGACTCAGAGAGTAAAATGCCTCGCCCAACTCGTTCACGGCATCGCCCCACCATTGTCCTCGCTCGCGATCGGGACAGTCCATGAAGTTGTCCCTCATCGTGATGTAGAGAGTTCGCTGAGCACGAAGCCACAATTCATTGAAGAAAGGGTCGTCGCAACGGAAGGGTTCCACGAAGTCGCATCCATAACCCGTTTCGCGGAACTTCACCTCTTCCATCTCCACACCTTTGGGAAGGATGTACCACACCTCATGACCATTGAACCATCCGAAGTTCTCGTACTCCTGCTCGCCTTTGCGGGTAATGTACTCGCATCTGGGAGTGGCCGAGCCGCCTATCATGTGGACGTCAGTCTGAATCTTGATGAGTTGTCCTTCTTCTGCCGATTTCAACTTCATATAGGGGGTGCATTGGCAGTTGTAGGGCAGACGACAAATCAGCGTGTCACCACGTTGCTCCGTACTTACGTATTCCCGAAGCCCAAGGTCTTTCCATTGTGGAATAGGCCGCTTCACCAGTTTTCCCAACGTGCAATTCTCCACATCGACGGGAAGCACTTCCTCCAAGTTGTATGTGTAGTTGTTTTTGTACCATCCCTGTTCCTCTCTCCGCGCATCAAACCGGATATTGCTCTCCGAGATGCGATAGTTTGGTTTGGGCTCGTCGGTCTCGCCATAAGCACCATAAACGGCACCTCGCCACGACTTGTCGGAGCAGATGTCCACTCCCTCTGCCCTAGCCTCGAACAGCAAGCCTGCCGTTCCGCTGTTGACATGACTGAAACCATTCAGTCCGAAGTACCAGGTCAGCACGGCTATCAGGTTCTCACCAGGCTTCAGATAAGGAGCGATTTCCACCTCGTCGTAATAACTGCTGTTGGGAGCCGGGCCACGTTTCAGCCCACCTTCGAAGACGACCAGCTTCTCGTTGATATAGAGCCAATATTTCGAGTCCGTCGCTATCTTAGCCTTTACCGATACCGGCACTTTCTCGACATTTGACTTCTTGCGCCAAAGCATCCATGTGTTGGGACGGCTCTGATGATGCTCCAACGTCAGGAACTGTCCTTTCCATTCCTCGGCCTGAACCAAAACAGGAATCAAAAAGATACTTACCAAAAGCAAATGGCTCAAATGCCTCATGTTTTTATTTAGTTTTTTTGACGAGCTTCGCGCTTTTTATGCGTTTTCTGCATGCAAAGATACTAATAATTCTGTTAAGTGTGAGGGAAAAAACAAGCTCTTCTTTGAATTTAGCTCACTTAATTGTATATTTGCACAAGAAAATGGGAATAAAGTGACAGAAACATCGCTCTTTCCTGAAGAAATATCAACCTTATAATACATCAGAGAACTATGAGAAAAGCCAGATTAGTAACACTGATGAGCTGCCAATGGGCAGACATGGACCTCGACACTTTGTGCGGCAAAGCTGCCGAGATGGGATACGACGGCATAGAACTTGCCACTTGGGGTAACCACCTGAACCCGATTCGGGCTGCCAAGGACGATGCGTATGTGGAGGAAATAAAGGCCATCTTCGAGAAGCACGGCCTTGTGGTGAAAGCCCTGTGTTCCCATGTGCCGAGCCAATGTGTGGGAGACTATAACGACCCGCGACTGAACAACTTCGCCCCTGCCGAATTGGCCGACAACCCTGATGGCATAAGGGCTTGGGCAACCGAGACGATGAAGGCTACGGCCATTGCTGCCCGAAAGTTGGGTGCCTATTGCGTGACCGGTTTCGTGGGCTCGACCATCTGGAAATACATGTACTCGTTTCCGCAGACCACCCAAGAGATGATTGAGCGAGGGTTCCAGGAGATTTATGACCTCTGGTGTCCCATCTTGGAGGTCTTTCGCGAGAATGGCATCAAGTACTGCCTCGAAGTTCATCCTGCCGAGATTGCCTTCGACTACTACACCACGAAGCGCCTTCTCGAGAAGTTCAAGGATTGGCCCGAGTTTGGCCTCAACTTCGACCCGAGCCATCTTCAGTGGCAGGGCATCTCGCCTCACCTTTTCTTGGAAGACTTTATCGACCGCGTCTATCATGTCCACATGAAGGATTGTGCCGTGACCCTGAACGGACGAAATGGCCTGCTCTGCTCGCATCTCGACTTTGGTGACCTCCATCGAGGCTGGAACTTCAGGTCGCTCGGACATGGAGATGTCAACTTCGAGGAAATCATCCGCGTTTTGAATGCCTACAACTACGAAGGCCCGCTCTCTGTCGAGTGGGAAGACTCGGGTATGGACAGGGAATATGGTGCTCGAGAGGCTTGCCAGTTTGTCCGCAAGATAGACTTCATACCCTCCGACATCAAGTTCGACTCAGCAATCAAATCTTGAAAAGACAACAGACAACGGACAACAGACCTCCGCGAAGCGCCTGAGCACCAACGGAGCGCAAGAACGGACAACAGACAACGGACTAAACATTATATCATGAAAGAAAGAAAACTGCGAATGGGAATGATTGGCGGCGGTGGAAACGCCATGATTGGCCCCATCCATCTGCGAGCAGCATTGATGGAGAACGACATCGAACTCGTTTGCGGATGCTTCAGCCGCAACTATCAGACCTCCCTGACCACTGGCAAGGCTTGGCACGTTCCCGAAGAGCGCATCTATCACGACTACAAGGAGATGCTGGAGAAAGAGGCTGCCCTACCCGAAGGGGAGCGCATGGACTTCGTGGCCATCGTGACGCCCAATAAAGTGCACTACGAGCAAGCTGCTTTGGCGCTCGACAAGGGCTTTGATGTCGTTTTGGACAAGCCGATGACCTTCTCCCTGGAAGAGGCTTTGAAGTTGAAGGAGAAGGTGGAGAAGACAGGTCTCACGCTTGCCCTCACCCACACCTATTCTGCTTATCCGGCCGTCAAGGAGATGAAGACACGCATAGCCGAAGGTCAGCTCGGCAAGTTGAGACGCGTCTATGTGGAATATACTCAGGGTTGGCTCTCGCAGCGAATCGAGTTGGAGGGTGGCAACAATGCAGGTTGGCGTACCGACCCCAACCAGTCGGGCAAAGGAGGTTGCGTGGGCGACATCGGCACCCATGCTTGGCACCTCTCGGAATACATCACCGGCGAGCAGGTTGTGGAACTTTGTGCCGAACTCAATGCCTTTGTGGATGGGCGTCCCATCGACGACGATGCTGCGGCCTTCCTGCACTATACGAATGGCGTCAAAGGTGTGCTCCATGCCACTCAGATTGCTGCAGGCGAGGAGAACAGGCTGGCCATCCGCATCTATGGAGAGAAGGGTGGCTTCGAATGGCACCAGATGGAGCCTAATACGCTGATAGTGCGATGGGCCGACCGACCGACTGAGATTATCCGTACTGGCAACGGCTACATGGGCTCTCTTGCCAAATGGAACACGCGAACTCCTGGAGGGCATCCCGAAGGCTATATCGAGGCCTTTGCCAACATCTACCGCAACTTTGCCAAGACCGTTCAAGTCAAGGCGAAAGGAGAGACGCCGAAGCCCGAATACCTGGACTTCCCGAATGTATATGATGGCGTTCGCGGACTGCAATTCATCGAGACGATGGTCGCCTCGGGTTACAGCAAAGAAGGGAAATGGGTGAAGTGGATAAGAGTTTAGTGTTTAGTGTTTAGAGTCAGTTGGGAAAGTTTAGAGTTTAGAGTTTAGGGTTTAGAGTTTCAATTCTTAACTCTTAATTCTTAATTATCCAAGGCACTGTTCACTAGTTTTCGGCTCTACATGCACCACCACATGCGTTTCCGCGCCATATCGCTCCCGTAGCCGCTCCTCCACCGCCGAAGCCTTGTCGTGAGCCTCCAGGAGTGGAGTGTCGCCATCCATAAGAATGTGCAGTTCGATGGCATAGTGGTTGCCGATTCTGCGAGTACGGAGGTCGTGAGGCTCCTCCACACCCTCTACCGAACCAGCCAACTGCAAGATTTCCTGTTCCACTTCATCGGAAAGCGATTGCTCCATGAGGTCGCCAAAACCGCTGCGAAGCAGGTCGAGCGAGACCTTCGCTATGAAGATGCCCACGATGACCGAGGCAAGAGGGTCGAGCACAGTCCATCGTTGTCCCAAGAAAATGGCTCCACCGATGCCAATTGCCGTGCCAATCGAGGACAGGGCGTCGCTCCTATGGTGCCACGCATTGGCTTCGAGGGCTTGCGAATCCAGTTCTTTCGACTTCACAATCGTGTAGCGGAAAGTGGCTTCCTTGATAAAGATGGAGAGCAGGGCAGCCAGGAGAGCCAGCATGCCAGGGGCTTCCAACTGTCCACCCCTCAGCCAGACAACAATTTTCGCTATGCCGCCATAGACGATTCCCATGGCAACTGCAAGCAGCATCAAGCCGATGATGGTCAGGGCGAGAGTCTCGTATTTCCCGTGTCCGTAGTCGTGCGACTTGTCCTTGGGTTTGCCGCTGATATGGACGAAAGCCAGCACGATGATGTCCGTCACGAAGTCCGAGAGCGAATGGACCGCATCGGCCACCATAGCGGCACTGTGGCCCATGATGCCCGCCACGAACTTGAAGGCCAGCAGCAGGGCGTTCATCACTCCGCCCCACAAAGTCACCCTACATATTTCCCTGTTCCTTTCCATTGCTGATTAGTTTATATTCGTCTGCGAAGTCGGATTTGTCAGTCCAGTTTGAGCGGCTCTACGTGATGTACGAAAGCTCGGCATCGGTTCAACTTTTCCAAGCAGCGTGGGCCCGAGTATTTGCGCTCAGGGCTTCTTGTAGCCGCGGGAAGCCACGTCGATGACCAGCACCCAGTCCGTCTCCTCGCCCGGTGTGGGTGAGAGGAAGGATACGCTGTCTCCGCGTTCGATGCGTCCGGCACTGTGCGAGTATCCCGTGCGCGGGTCGAACCACCACCCCTTGAGCTTGCCTTCAGCCAGCACACTGGTGCGCAGGGCGAAGCGCCGTCCCACGGGGATATAGACCATCATATAGGTACCCTCCTCGTCCATCGTGGCCGCGATGTGCGTCAGGCCTTCCCCTGGCATGTAACCCCTGTCATCGTCGGGCTGCACCACTATCCGTTCGGTGGCTGGGATGCGCGTCAGGATGGGGCGCGACTCGATGAGGTGCCGGGCATGACGCACATGGCTGGCCCCAGGCTGCTGAATGGCTTCATGCCAATGCATGAGCGGGTGATTAATGGGATATCGCACCCCCGGTTTGTAGAACTGCCATACGGCGTGATGCCCGTACGTGTGTCCGCAGGCACCGTTGAAGAGGTCCCAGTAAATGGCCCTGCGGCAGTCTGCTGCCACCGAGTAGCCCCTGTGGTGGGCATCGAAGGCGATGGGGTGATCCTCGTAGATGGGTTCGCCGTCGATGACGGGCTTCACCGGCTCCCGGTCATAGTCGGTGCGCGTCTGGGCGTAAATCTCATACCAGTGGTTATGTCCGTTCTGCCGCATATTGAAGTCCAGCCATGGCTCATGGTGGAAGAAGTCTGCGCTGCCCCTGCCCCCTCCGGGATGATAGGTGATGAGGTGGTTGCCGCCGTCGCCCTTGCGCACGCCCTCGGCCATGGCACGTATGATATCGCGGTGATAGTCGTTCTCGGGATTGCGGTCGCCGCCCATTACCCATATTATCTTGGCATCGCGGTACCGATGACCGATCCATTCGCCGTATGTGCGCGCATTCTGGGGTGTGAAGCGTTGCAGGTTCTTGTCGTGCCAGAAGCTCCCCCAGGTGGGCAGCAGGGCTACGTAGAGTCCCAGTTCGTTGGCCCGACGGATGATGTAGTCGGTGTGGTCCCAGTAGTCATTATCGGGCCCATCCTTCACATTGGGGCGGGTGGGGTCTTCGTCCGTCAGAGGCAGGTGACCATAGACATTCGGTGTCCGCAGTCCTTCGTGCTCGACCAAGGCCATAATCTGCACAGCGGTGAATCCTTTCTCTGCGCGGTCGCGCAGGTACTCATCGGCCTCCTCGCGGTCGAGGCGCTGGAAGATCTCCCAGGCCGTGTCGGCCAGGTAGAAGAAGGGGCGGCCGTCCTGATCGACCAGGAAACGGCGGTTCTCCGATACTTGCAGCCGCTCGGGTATGCTGGATTGCTTAGCACTCTGTGTCCCGCATATAAGGAGGGAGCACAGCATTAGGGAAAAATAGCGTAGTTTCATCCTGTTTTGTTTTTACATAAGTCCGACGGAATATATTCGTCTGCGAATCTGCCTTTTCGCCTACAAAAATACGAAAAAGATTTGAGACTACAAAAGAAAGCCCCGAAAGTTGTTCGGAGCTATCTAAGTCTGTGTCAAAACTCAACATCGATTTTTGAGAGAAACTCTAACTAAAAAAGCCCTCGCCAAGATGACGGGGCTTTTTGTGTGTGTAACCTGTTCTTTTAGTCAAATTTACAAAAAAAAGATTGAGAAGGGCGTTTCTTTCTCTTTACAAATCCTCGCCATCGGCTCTTTGGCTAATAAACACCCTCTTTTTCTCTTATTGCTCCTATATTGTCACTTGAGTATGAAGACTTTCTAATTATAATTTGATGAAAGTTCGGTTTTCCAACTTGTATTTGTCCGTCTGAAAACACATATAGATACACATTCTTTAAGGTTTTTTTCCAGATTTTCTTGCCTTGGGAGTCTGTAACAGTTATCTTTACTTTATATCTTTCGTTTATTATATAATCAGGGGATATGGGCTTCATTGTAACCACAACATTATTGTATAGTGCACCCTCAATGTCTAAAGATGCAACTTTGCGCGTTATTTCTATGCCAGTTATAGGTCTTGTGGTCTCAGGCTCTTTCTCTTGTGCAGAAATGCTCAATGCACAAAGTGCCATTACCAATATTGAAAGTAGTTTCTTCATAATCTTTAATTATTATAATGTCTTTATTATCGGTTTGAAGAACTCGACATATTTCTCTGTGTATTCTCTGTACCAAGCGAAGATTGTGTTCCATTTTGTGGAATCGGTAATGCCACAGTTATTTAAGTACAAAGCAATCGTTGATGCTTTGCTGTCGTTCATTCTTCGCCAATCAAGTTTTTGGCCGATGCTTGATTCTGCTTGTTCTTTATAGGGCACTAGAGCGTCAAACTGTTTCTTCTCTCTATCGTTTGGCATCCAAAGTTGTATAGTAGCCCTTTGTTCCCGCTTGTTCAAGAGAAGGTCTACTTGGAATCCACTCCTACCAATGGCAATTGTAATCCAATGGTCGTAACTACCCTTTGAAGGAGTATGGAAAAGTTCGGAAGGGTTCTGTTTCATATACTCCACAAAAGCATTCCAATATTCCATATTGAACAATTGGCCTTTGCTCTTCGGTTTGTCTGAGGATGGACAATCTACACTCTTTGGCTTGGATGCTTCCTTGTCATAAACAACAATTTCTGCATCATCAAGCAGTTCAGCCACATCATAGAAGATGCTGAGAGCCTCTTCTGGAGTGATGTTGAAGAACTCACGATTGTCACGGATTCGCAGATCTGTGAAGCGTTCTATATAATGATGAACATGCTTCTCAGCAGCCTTGTACTTTACCGTTTTCATGGTAGCATACTTCTTGAACGGCAGAGGCAGGGCTGTCGTATCGAGCGTTCTGAGTCGCTCTTCCATGTTCTGAGTCATACCTATCTTCACCCAGTCTTCCCTGAAACTGGGGTTCGTCAGGATATAAACATAGCCAGGTTTTTCGTGTTTTACCTTTTCTTTCGGAGGTTGAGAGGGTGCGACCTTTTCTTTCTTTCTTCGATTTGTCCCCTTGCCCCCATAGAAATATTCCTGAAACTCAGAATATTTCAGTAGGTCATTCACAGTTAAATCTGTGTGGCCTATTAAATATTCTTTGCCTCTTTGAGTAATTCGATATGTCCCCCGTTGGGAGATTACTATAAAGAGTGCTCGACGAAGATATTGACGCACCCAGCCAAGATGAGAATCAATAACATAATAAGTGCCGCTCTTAGTTTTTAGCTTGCGTTCTTCATCTGTGAGGTTAAACTGCTTTATAAGAGCTTCCTTTATTTCGTCTTTTTTGACATCTCTGTCTCTTAACAGAAGGAGAAAGGGATAAAAGAACTTTTCAAATTTAGGTATAGCCATATCTATCTTTTAGGTGTTTTCGGGTGTAAAGTTACACAAAAGATTTCATATGCGAAAGAAAAGATAATCAAAAATTCTGGTTGCATGGTTGCAGGTATCAGATGCCAAAAATATGCAACCAACATGGAAAAGAAAATTCTATTATTATATAATATAATATATTATATAATAATAGACATCAAAACATGAGGATGGTGTCATATTTTTTGGTTGCACAATTATGCAACCTGCAACCTTCAAATAAAAAATCGCTCAAAATGCTGCTGAAAATCGGCCAAAATCGAGGCCCGAAATTTGGTAGTGTCGGAAAATTTTCGTACCTTTGTAGTGGATTTAGAACAGAGGTTCAAGGCATCGAAAACAGGGCCCGTTTCCGCTGCATGAACTGACGCTCAGGAATCCAATTGAGAGGTGAGTCCTTAGCTGCAGACAAGG
>JAGCXU010000069.1 GCA_017961145.1 Bacteroidaceae bacterium
TGCTGCCACGAAAAAGATTAAGCATTTAAGCAAATTAAGCAACGAATTTTGAGAAAAATGCGTCGACTATATATTATTATATAAATAAGTAATTATTTCCTTAATTATATAATATAGCAAAACCGCCTTGGCTTTTTAAGCAATGTTTAACTTGCTTAAATGCTTAATTTCTTCTCGCCTGAAAAATCAATGATATACACGCATATTTAAGCAAATAAGCAAATTAAACATGCTTAAAAAAGAGAAGTAACGGGCACAAAAACAGTCCCCACTGCAAGGGACGATGCCCGATGACTAACGTGACGATGGCAAACGTCACACGTGTGAATGCCAATCGTCACACGTTAAAATGGCAAACGACACGTGCCAAAATGGCGATTTACCCACGTTAAGTCACCCTTTCTCCTATGCTCGAGTGCAATCTCGTCCAAGAAAAAAATAGCGGAAATTCATCCGACATAACGGAAAATTCACTAACTTTGTCCACGTCGAGTAGAACAAATAAGTTTGTGTTTATGCATAGAAGAGAAGTGCTGAAAGCTCTGGGTTGTGCCGCCGGAATGCTCATTGCGCCTTCATTCGCGGGCGATGTTCTGGCTCGCTCCAGCCGCAAATACCATCCCGAAAGGTGGCGTGGATTCAATTTGCTCAACTATTTTAGCCCTGACCATACGGAACCGTTCAGCGAGGAGGAGTTCAAGTGGATTTCCGACTGGGGCTTCAACTTCGTGCGTCTGCCCCTGAGCTATTGGTCTTGGAGCAGTCCGGGAGAGTACTATCAGATGGACGCTCGCGTGCTGGACGACCTGGACCGTGCCGTCGAGTTCGGACGCAAGCACCACATCCATGTCTGCCTGAACCTGCATCGCGCTCCCGGTTACTGCATCAATCCGCCTCAGGAAAAGCACAACCTTTTCCGCGATCAGGAGGCTCTGGACGGTTGCGCTTATCAATGGGGTGTGTTGGCAAAGCGCTACAAGGAGGTCAGTTCGCGCCATCTCAGTTTCAACTTGCTGAACGAGGTGTCGAAAGCCACGGCCGAGGAATACGAGCGCGTGGTCCGTCGCCTTGTGGGGGAAATCCGCCACTATTCTCCCAAACGGCTCATCCTCATCGACGGACTGGATGTGGGCAGCCGTCCGCTGCTCTCTGTCCCCGACCTGAAGGACATCATCCAGTGTGGGCGCGGCTACCATCCCATGCTCGTATCGCACTATGCCGCGTCGTGGGTCTACGGAAACGGGGAGATGTATTTCCCGAAGGAAAAGCTAAGCTGGCCCTTGGATGCCGACGGGCAGCACTACGACCGGCAGGCGCTGTTGGAAATGCAGAAGCGCAATTGGACTCCCTTGCTGGAACAAGGCGGTCAGGTCTTCATCGGCGAGTTCGGCTGCCACAACCAAACCCCTCACAAAGTGGCGTTGGACTGGTTGCGCGACAACCTGAGCGTCTTCCGCGAAATGCAGTGGGGATGGTCCATCTGGAACCTGCGAGGCTCTTTTGGAATCTTGGATAGCCATCGGAGCGACGTCGATTACAAAGACTTCCACGGACATCGGCTCGACGAGGAAATGCTCAAAATCCTGCAGGCAGGTTGAATCTTTGTCTAATAAATCAAGAGTAAAAATACACAATAATACCCCGTCATGAAAGTTCTAACCTTGCTGTTGGCCTCCCTTCTGCCCGCCCTTGCGTGGGGACTCGACGTGAAAAACCTTCGCACGGAAGACTATCGGAACCCCATCGGAATCGACGTCGCCTGCCCCCGCCTCTCGTGGGAACTCTCTTCGGAAAGAAGAAACACCACGCAGGTGTCCTATAACATTAGGATTGCAACCGATGCGCAGATGGGCTCTGTTGTGTGGGAATCGGGCGACATCGCCAGCGAGAGGAACGTCGATGTCTTGGCGGAAGGCTTCACAGCTCAAGCCAGAACGCGCTACTACTGGCAGGTGGCGGTGACCGACAACCATGGCGAAACGGCTGTCAGTCAGGAGAAAGCCTACTTCGAGACGGGGCTGATGGACGACCAGCAATGGAATGGGGCAACATGGATAAA
The DNA here is from genome assembly GCA_017961145.1 of Bacteroidaceae bacterium. Lineage (GTDB taxonomy): Bacteria > Bacteroidota > Bacteroidia > Bacteroidales > Bacteroidaceae > Physcousia. Next base: position 2,060 of record JAGCXU010000069.1, read on the forward strand.
AGCCACAAATACGCCTGTAGGTTATGTGCCCGACGGCGAGACCATCACGGACTACGAGATTACCCTCTCCTTCGAGGTGCAAAATCAGGCTGCCGGCTTCATCTTCGGGGCTTCCGACCACAACAATTTCTACATGTGGCAGTTCTCGAATTCGACCGGTGTTGCACGTTTCCGTCCGCATAAATGGACGAACGGCTCAGCCTCTTGTCTGCTGGAAAAGACGCTGACGGACACCAACTTCTCTGCCGGCAACAGGCACGAGTTACGCATCGTCGTGACAAACGCAAAGAGGGCAATGACCTACCTCAACGGCACGCTCATCGATACGCGAACGGGCGATTTCCCTTACGGCGACCTTGGCTTCCGTCAGTTCGGCTCCAACAACCCCGAAAGGGCATACTTCGACAACCTGATTGTGAAATCTGGAGGACGAATCCTGCTGCAAGAGGACTTCAACGGCTCGACCTGCATCTTCGACGGAGGCCAGCTCGTGAACGGAAGATTCTATGCTGCGGGGCCAAGCAAGTACTTCTGGCAAAAGAAACAAGCCAAGCAGGTGCGCTACGACTTGGATGTCGATATGACACTCATCAAGCACAACGCCGCCATCTGTTTTGGCGCGACCTCGAACACGACCTACATGATGTGGCAGATTTGCACGAAAGGCGTCGACAAACCCTCGGTGCGCCGCCATGCCTACAAGAACGACGCACTCACCTATTCCGATACGCCTCTCTCCCTCTCGATGACGGACGTGCTTGGCCACCAGCACCACCTGCATATCGAATGCGATGCACCGTTCATTCGCACCTATATCGACGGGGTGCTCGTCGATACCTACGAAGACGCGCAAGGCATCCTGGATTATGGCGATGTAGGGTTCCGCGTCTCGGCTGCCTCGGATAGCGACGAACGGGCTTATTTCGATAATCTCGTCGTCACGGATTACGACAGTCAGGGAGGTGCGTCAATTCGTCTCAGCGAAGATTTCGAGGGGGAAAGCAATCCGTTCTTCGGAGCGGAAGTGCTCACCTATCAGGGCAGTCGGCAACTCTACATGAAGGCAAACAAGGGGTTCCGCAAGAAAACGATGCAAGCGGACGGCAGCATCATCCCGGGCAACCCAATCTTGCGAAAGGACTTCAACACCGAAGACAAGGAAATCGCTCGTGCCCGACTCTACGCCACCGCTCTGGGCATCTACAACATCTACATCAACGGAGAACGTGTCGGCATTACTGACGACGACGGAAACACCGTTCAGGACGAACTCAAGCCTGGTTCCACCGACTACAACAAGACGCTCTTCTACACCACTCACGACGTGACTCGTCTCCTCCAAAACGGCCGGAATGCCATCGGAGCCGAGCTGTCGAGCGGATGGTGGAACGGTGCTATCGCTCATGGCGTCTTTGGCAATAAAGACCTGGCTTTCCGTGGTTTGCTCATCATCACCTATGTCGACGGCACCGAGCAACTTGTTCCGACCGACCTCTCATGGCTAAGTCAATGGAACGGACCTCTACGAAGAGGCGACATCTATCATGGCGAGGAATACGATGCCAGGTTCAGCAGCGATTGGAGCACCATTACGCACGATACCTCCGATTGGTACCAAACAGTCGTCAGCAACGACTTCAAAGGCACGCTTCAGGCCTTCAAAGGAGGGCCGGTCGTCACGATTCCAGAGTTGGCCAGACAGCCCAAGACTGTCCAAATATATAATATTGTGGATACGGGTTCTGGATTCGGCAGGCTCGATGAGTTGGAGAGCTACACCTCGCAGCACGAAATTCAATTGGGAGCAGGTCAGGTCGCCATCTACGATATGGGGCAGAATGGTTCGGGATGGGTTAGCTTCAAAGCAAAAGGTAAGCGCGGCACACATCTGCGCTTTCGCTTTGGTGAGATGAGAAACGAGACGGGAGACGCCAGCCGAGGCGAGGACGGACCGGCAGGTTCTGTCTATCTCACGAACTTACGCTCCGCAGAAGCGACGCTATACTACACGCTTGCCGGCAATGAAGAGGGCGAGAGTTTCCATCCAACGACAACCTATTTTGGCTTCCGATATGTGGAGGTGACAGCCTCGGACAATGTGGAACTTTCCGACGTTGTGGGCGAGACATTGACAACCAGCATGGACGAGTCCTCGAGTTTCCAGTGCAGCCATCCCGACATTAACCAACTGTATAGCAACGTGATGTGGGGCGAGCGAAGCAACTTCATCAGCGTCCCGACCGACTGCCCTCAACGCGACGAACGACTTGGCTGGGGAGCCGACACGCAGGTCTTCTCGATGGCAGGCCTCTACAATGCCGATTCCCGCAACTTCTACAAGAAATGGGTGCAGGATATGCGCGACTCACAACGTCAAGACGGTGCCTATCCCCTCGTTGCGCCCTACATTTGGGGCGACCGCGGCTATGGTCAGGGCGGATGGGCTGAAGCCGGTCTTATCGTGCCTTATAATGTCTATCTCATGACAGGCGACAAGGAAGTGATGCGCGACAACTATACTTCCATGAAGAAGCACATGAACTGGTGCGCCACGCGAACGGGCGACGGCTATCTCTACAATGGTGCAGATACGAAATATGGCGACTGGCTTGCTTATCTTGCGACCGATAAGCGCTACACAAGCGTCTGCTACTACGCTTATGCTGCCCAGTTGATGCGCGACATGGCTCAAGCCCTTTCCGAAAATGAGAATGACCAATATGCCCGCGATTCAGAGCGCTACCAGCAGCTCTTCGAAAACATCCGCAGCGAGTGGCAAAGCCGTTACCTCAATGCACAGGGAACACCCACGCAAGAGACGCAATGTGCCTATCTTATGGCGCTCCACTACAATCTCCTGCCTGACGAAGCGTCCGTCAGAGCCACCGTGCAGAAACTGCAATCAGCCATCCGTGGCAACTCCTATACACTCAATACGGGCTTCCTCGGCACAGCTATACTGAACCAGACGCTTTCCGATTTCGGGCTCAACACGGAAGCCTACACCATCCTCCTGCAACGAAACGACCCCTCGTGGCTCTACAGCATCGATCAGGGAGCAACAACAATGTGGGAACGCTGGAACTCCTATACCAAAGCATCGGGCATGGGAGCCGCCAACATGAACTCGTTCAACCATTATGCCTACGGCGCTATTGCCGACTGGATGTACCGCTACATGGCTGGCATCTCGCCTGACGTCGAAGAACCAGGCTTCCACCACTTCATTCTCAAACCCACTCCCGACTTCCGCACCACTCTGCTCTATCGTCAGCAACGTATCACATGGACCGACGCAACATTCCACAGCGATTATGGACCGATACATGCTCGTTGGCAATGGGAAGAAGAGGGACGCATCACCTACGAAGTGACCATTCCAGCTAACACCACTGCGACGCTTTATATGCCTTGCCCTGAAGGATATGAGGTTCGCGAAAGCGGAGAGACAGCAGAGCAAGCTGAAGGCGTCACGTTGTTGCGCTACGAAGGCAGCAGTGCAGTCCTCGAACTCGGTTCAGGCTCATACGTCTTCAGCACCGCGATGGCCGACCACATTACGAAGCCCAGCTGCGAAGCCGAAGCACCCTACTACAGAGTTGACGGAATCAGGCTTCCCGGCCAACCCGGCAGAAGAGGCCTCTTTATCCAAAATGGGAAAAAGGTCTTGATTAAATGAAAAAGGACAATGAGTAATCCCGAAACTAGCTGGGGTAATATATTTAGCGGTAAACATTTTGTGTGAAATACAGCGGATTTTGGCCTAAAAAGGATGATTTTAGCACTAAAGAGGCTAACCCTTTATAAAACAAGAACCCCCGTAAGTTGTTTGCTTACAGGGGTTTATCTTGGGTGCCTAGTCGGACTCGAACCGACGACATTCAGAACCACAATCTGACGCTCTAACCAACTGAACTATAGGCACCATGTTCAGAAAAATAAGAAAATATGAAATGAGGAAATGTAGAAAAGCAGGGTGTTACCCTTTTCTTATTATCTTAATTTCTTATTCTCACATTCTCTTTTGGCGGTGCAAAGGTACGACAAAAAAGTGAAAAGTGAAGAGTGAAGAGTGAAGAATTTTATTGTCAGACTCGCATTTTAACATTTCTTTACAGTGCGAGCTCTCTCATTTTTTTCATTTCCTCATTTTTTCATTCTCTCGTATCGTATGATGCGCCATGCTTTGATATTGGCATCTTCGCGAGGATTGAGAAGGCGGAACTCCACTTTGTGCTTGCCATTCTTGAGGTCGTAGTTCCAATAGAGGCAGTCGGCGGTACGATTGTGGAAGTCTGAGGTGAACTTCATCACGCAGTCTTTCTTGCCATCGATGCTGACTTCAAGTTGTGCTTCGTAGTTCTTGTCAGGGCATTCGATGTTGCCGTAGATGGTGATACCGATGCCGTTAAACTCAAAACTCTGCCCGTTGCTTGCTGTTCCGAGGTGTTCGATGCCTTCCGCAAGCAGTCGAGGCGTCATGCCCGTAAAGCCTTGTTCCAGTCGAACTGCTTTTGGCTTTTGCACCTTGATGAGGACTTTATCGTCGAAGACCTTGCCACCGTTCTTCTCGATGTTCTTGAGAGCGAGGTCGAGGCTCTGCTGATAGACGTCGTTTAGCGACATCGTGGTGTAGGAGAATGGTCGGTCTTCCACTTCGCGAAGGTTGGGCATCCACTTTCCTGGAATGTTGCTGTATCCCATCATGGTAGCCAAGATACCTGCTGCAGAAGAGGGATTGCAGTCGGAATCTTGTCCGCATCGGGTGGAAATCTCCATCGTTTTGCCGAAGTCGCCGTTGCCAAAGAGGAGTCCCATCACGACGTAAGCCGAGTTCATGGTGGCGTCGATGTTGCCAGGAGCGATGATGAGTTCAGGACAACCGATGTCTTCGCTATACTTTTCGTTGTATAGCTTCCACGTCCTCTTCCAGTCTGTAGGTTCTTCCTTGTACCAAGCTATGACGTCGGAAATGCATTTGTGGAACTTGCTCTTTTGTGGAATCGACTGGAGCGCCTTTTCAACTATGGTCAAAACATCATTCTCGACGAATGCCAAAGCATACATCGCACCCATATAAACGCCTCCGTACCAGCCGTCGCCATAGTTCATGAGGTGCCCCACTTTGTCCGAAATGCGGGAGGCTGCGTTGGGCATTCCTGGCGACATCAAGCCTGCGAAGTCGCTCTCTATCTGGTAGTCGATGCAATCTGCGTGGGGATTGTTCTTCCAATGTCCTGACTTGGGTGGCATTATGCCACGTTGTATGTTGTAGCGCGCTTGCTGATTGGCGTGCCAAAGAGGGTAGGGAGCATAGGCAAATGCCTTTGCCATCGATTCTGCCGAAGCATCGAGGCCTTCCTCGCTGAACACTTTGACGAAGGTCAGATCCATATAAACATCGTCGAAGAGACCAGGGAAGCGGTCGTAATGGTCTTTCAGGTGATGCTCTGGGTAAGCAATCTCGATTTCATCAGGAATGATTACACCTCGATAGCAAAACTCTGTAGGGCCGCCATAAGCACAGCCAATCGTCTGTCCTGCCCAGCCGCCTTTAATCTTGTCGAGCAGAACATCGCGGCTGATAGACAGTCGTGGGCCTGGTGAAAAACTTACTAAGAACAGGGCTACAATTATTATAGCCGCCCTTCGGAGGAAGAGAGGAAACATTTTCATCTGTTAAGTAAAGCCCAGCCCCCTCGTTGTTGCGAAGGGGCCGAAGCATTGGTTATTATTTCATTTTAGATACAACCCAGAGAATGATGACTGCGCCAACTACTGCGCAAATCAACTCTCCAAGCCAACCGGCTGTCGTGATGCCGAGAAGACCGAAGAGCCAGCCTCCGAACATACCGCCGATGATGCCCAAGAAGAGGTCGAGGAGCAGGCCTTTGCCTGAACCGCTCTGCAGCTTACTTGCGATGAAACCGGCCAAAATACCGGTAATGATACCAATGATTAGTCCTTCCATAGTTTTTGAGGGTTTAGGTTAATAATGTATGGGACTAGAGATTCCCTTTTTCGATGTCTTTGAAGTATTTGTAGGTGCCGTGCTTGAGCTCGTCGGTAGCAGCTTCGTCGCAGACGATGATGGCATGCGGATGCATTTGCAGGGCACTGATTGTCCATTCCTGACTGACTGCACACTCAATGGCGTGCTTAAGGGCGCGAGCCTTACCATGACCGTTTGCCACGATGAGGACCTCTTTTGCGTCCATCACGGTTCCAACTCCGACTGTCAGAGCTGTCTTGGGCACCTTGTTGACGTCGCCCTCGAAGAAGCGGCTGTTGGCAATGATGGTGTCTGTCGTGAGGCTTTTTACGCGAGTGCGGCTCTGCAGAGAACTGAATGGCTCGTTGAAAGCGATGTGTCCGTCGGGGCCGATACCTCCCATGAAGAGGTCGATTCCGCCTGCAGCCTTGATGGCAGCTTCGTACTGAGCGCATTCTTTCTCGAGGTCAGGGGCGTTGCCGTTCAGGATGTGAACGTTCTCCTTCTTGATGTCTATGTGCGAGAAGAAGTTGTTCCACATGAAGCTGTGGTAGCTTTCGGGATGCTCTTCAGGCAGTCCCACATATTCGTCCATATTGAAAGTGATGACGTTTTGGAAGGAGACTTTGCCGGCCTTGTACATTTCGATGAGGTGTTTATAGAGGCCAAGCGGGGAAGAACCGGTAGGGCAGCCCAGCTTGAAAGGCTTTTCTGGGGTTGGATTAGCAGCATTGATTTTTGAAGCAACATACTCGGCAGCCCAACGGCTAAGGTTCTGATAGTCAGGTTCAATGATTACTCTCATAACTTTAATGTGTTTTTAGATTCTAGTTTCACAATGCAAAGTTACATCTTTTTTGCGACTTAATTGCAGAATGAAGGCAAAAACTTTAGCAAAAGACGCGCATTTTTTCCTCAATTGCCGCAAAGTCCTTTTGCAAAGGCAACGGGGAACATCGACAGACGACCCCAGCGTCGTTGGCAAACGTCGCGTGTTATGTTTGTGATTTTAACGTGTTATGTTTGTGATTTTAACGTGTTATGTTTGCGATTTTAACGTGTTAAGTTTGCCAACGTCACACGTGAAGTTTGCCAACTTCACTGCAGTCGTTTTTTATCTTGAAAGGCGGCATCGTAAAAAAGTCCTCAAAAGTCTTGCATGTTAGGGGAAATAATCGTACTTTTGTGGTCTGAAACAAAGTATAACAACTAAAATAACAAAATCATGAAATTCCTGACTGACGAGAAACTCGTTATCGTTGGTGCCGGCGGTATGATTGGCTCCAACATGGTGCAGAGCGTCCTGATGCTCGGCCTTACTCCTAACATTTGTCTGTATGACATCTACGAACCTGGCGTTCATGGCGTTTACGACGAGATGTGCCATTGTGCTTTCCCAGGCGCAAACATCAGCTACACCGTTGACCCAGCTGTGGCTTTCACGGGCGCTAAGTACATCATTTCCAGCGGTGGAGCACCCCGTAAGGAAGGTATGACCCGCGAAGATTTGCTGAAGGGCAACTGCCAGATAGCAGCCGAATTTGGCGAAAACATCAAGAAGTATTGCCCAGATGTGAAGCATGTTGTCGTCATCTTCAATCCTGCCGACGTGACTGCTCTCACAGCTCTCATCCATTCAGGCTTGAAGCCCAACCAACTTACCTCTCTCGCAGCTCTCGACTCAACCCGTCTTCAGCAGCAACTGGCTCAGGAGTTCGGCGTTCAGCAGGACAAGGTGACAGATGCTTATACTTATGGAGGTCATGGAGAACAGATGGCAGTCTTCGCTTCGAAGGCAAAGATCGACGGCAAGCCCCTCTGCGAACTTCCTCTCACAGAAGAGCGTTGGGCAGAAATCAAGCACATGACCACTCAAGGTGGCAGCAACATCATCAAGCTTCGTGGCCGTTCGTCATTCCAAAGCCCTGCCTATCAGGCAGTTAAGATGATTGAAGGCGCGATGGGTGGCGAACCTTTCACCTGGCCTGCAGGTTGCTATGTGAACTGCGACAAGTGCGGCTTCAAGAATGTCATGATGGCAATGCCTACCGTTATCGACAAGGACGGCGTTCGCTTCACAGCTCCTCAAGGAACTGCTGAGGAAATGGCAGCCCTCCAGGCTTCCTACGAACACCTGCAGAAGATGCGCGACGAAATCATCGAGCTTGGCATCATTCCTCCCGTAGCAAACTGGAAGGAAGACAATGCCAACCTCTAACTCGCGCGTACATTATATATTATATTATAGGGCTGCAGCTTGGCTGCGGCCCTTTATGTCCTCTTGAAGATGAAGCGAATAGCTAAATTGCAGGGTTTGAAAGGCTGTCCGCAGACAGTTAGTGTAATTTTTTGTGAAAAAGCTTTGTCAATTCAAAAAGTATGTGTAATTTTGCGCCGCATTTTCGCTACATAAACAAATTAACTAATTAAAAACAACAAAAAGAGAAACAATGATTGTAGTATCCGTAAAAGAAGGTGAGAACATCGAGAAGGCTCTCAAGAAGTTCAAGCGTAAGTTTGAGAAGACCGGTATTGTGAAAGAACTCCGTGCCCGTCAGCAGTTCGACAAGCCCTCTGTTCTGAAGCGCCTCGCTATGGAACGCGCTGTCTATGTACAGAAGCTCCACCGCGTAGAAGATTAAAAGTCCTTAATTTTTTGACTTTTCTCTTTGGATTGTCAAAAAAAAACGTTACCTTCGCAGAAGAAACATGAGCGAAGTGCGTGAATTGGATTGAAGACTTCATAGATTATCTCAAGTACGAACGGAATTATTCCCGTCGCACGACAGAATATTATCAAGCCGACTTGGAAGCGTTCAAGCGGTTCTATGAAGCAACAGACAGCAGTCTCAGCTGGGAAGAAATGCCCGCCGACATCGTAAGGCAGTGGGTGGTGGAGATGATGGACAAAGGAAATGTCGCAACAAGTGTTCGTCGACGCCTCAGTTCGCTCCGCTCCTTCTACAAGTTCCTGTTGCGTCGCGGTCTCGTTACCAAGGACCCTGTACACAATATGCCAGGTCCGAAGGTGGAGAAGAAACTGCCGGCCTATGTCCGCGAAACAGAGATGGACAAGCTCTTCGACGGGGACTTCTTCAGCGACGACTATCAAGGGTTCCGCGACCGAATGATTCTGCTCACATTCTACTCTACAGGCATACGACTGTCAGAACTCATAGGCCTCACAGAGAAAGATGTTGACCTGGATCAGATGCAGCTTAAAGTCACAGGCAAACGCAACAAACAACGCATCATTCCCTATGGTGATGAGTTCGGCGACAGCCTGCGACAATATCTGCAAGAGCGCAATCTCTTTGCGCAGCAGTTCGCATCGGACGACAAAAGCCTCTTCCTCGACGAACGAAGCGGGCAAAGGATAACTCCTGCAAAGGTTCGCAAAATCGTCAAGAAGTATCTGTCGATGGTTACAACTCAGCAACGCAACAGTCCACATGTGCTCCGGCATACGTTTGCAACTGCGATGCTCAACCACAAAGCCGACCTGCAATCCGTCAAGGAACTGCTTGGGCACGAAAGTCTGTCAACAACCGAAATCTATACGCACACCACTTTCGAGCAATTGAAAGAAATGTATAACCAGGCTCATCCTCGAGCCAAAACAAAAGGAGGTAACTATGGAAATTAAAATTCAGGCAATCCATTTTGAGGCAACAGAGAAATTGGAGAAGTTCATCGAAAAGAAACTCTCCAAACTCGCAAAGTTCAACGACGAAATAGGAAGGATAGAGGTGTCACTTAAGGTTGTAAAACCTGAGACTGCAATGAACAAAGAAGCCGCACTAAGGGCAATCTTGCCAGGCACAGAATTGTTCGCTCAGGAAACTTGCAACACATTCGAAGAAGCAATCGACCAAACAGTGGAATCCTTGCTCCGGCAAGCTTCCAAATATAAAGAAAAGCAAAAAAATCGTTAAAAAAACGACGAAACTTTTTGCTGGTTCGAAAAATATATGTAATTTTGCAGCCGATTAGGCGTCTTTTGCACGCCTTTTGGCTGTAAATTGCCTCTTTAGCTCAGTTGGCCAGAGCACGTGATTTGTAATCTCGGGGTCGTTGGTTCGAATCCGACAAGAGGCTCAGCAA
>JAGCXU010000070.1 GCA_017961145.1 Bacteroidaceae bacterium
GTTCCGACTCCTCGACAAACTGCCCGAAGAGTTCACCCGCGAAGACCTGAAAAGGGCGATGGAAGCATGCGGCAAGAAAAGTTCAAATGCAAATGAATATCTTTCCCGACTGATACGCAGAGAAATGGTAATGCAAACGAAGACGGGATACAAGAAACTCTTGTAACAAAAGTAACAAAAGTAACAAACGATTCTGACACAGACTTAGATAGCTCCGAACAACTTTCGGGGCTTTCTTTTGTAGTCTCAAATCTTTTTTGTAACTTTGCAAGGCAAAAAGTGTTCCATTTATGAGTAAAATTGATTGCTTTATCCCTTGGCAGAGCGACGAACAGGTCGAGGGGACTCTGCAGAACTTGCAAGCCGAGTCCAACGTGAAGGAGATTCATTTCCTGCGCGAAGAAGGACCTGGCAACACTCGTACCATCAAACGAATTGCCGATACAGCCACGGCTCCTTATACATTATTATATACGAAGTACGACACGCTTCAGCTCGGCTATCATGCCCTCACTAGGCTACTCACCATCGCCGAGGATAGTGGGGCGCTGATGATGTATGCGGACCACTACAGCCTTTCCCCCGATGGAGAACATCATGCAATGCCTCTTATCGACTACCAACTCGGCTCTGTTCGCGACGACTTCCAGATGGGCTCTCTCCTTCTCTTCCGTACAGAAGTGCTGAAGGAGTACGTGGCACAAGAGAACCTGCACAACTATCAGTATGCTGCCCTCTACGACCTCAGGCTCTTCATCAGCCGCAAGCAACTGCCGCTGCACATCGACGAGTTCCTCTATACCGAAGTGGAGCACGACACGAGGCTGAGCGGACAGAAGCAGTTCGACTATGTTGACCCTCGCAATCGCAGCCGACAAGTAGAGATGGAACGGGCTTGCACGCGACATTTGCGGGCTTTGAACGCCTATCTGCACGGAGACGAGTACGACGAAGTAAACCTTAGCGAGGGCGAGTTTGCGGTGGAGGCTTCTGTCGTCATTCCCGTCCGTAATCGTGAACGCACCATTCGCGATGCCATTCGCTCCGTCTTGGAGCAAGAAACGAGCTTCCCCTTCAACCTTATCGTAGTAGATAATGGCTCGACTGATGGCACGACGGAAGCCATCGACGAATTCAAGGAAGATGAGCGCGTCATTCACGTCATCCCAGAACGCAACGACTTGGGTATTGGAGGGTGCTGGAACATGGCCGTGCATCATCCTCTGGTAGGGCGTTTCGTGGTTCAACTCGACAGCGACGACCTCTACTCTTCGCCCCAAACCTTACAGCGAATGGTGGATGCCTTCTATGCAGAGGGTGCAGCGATGGTGATTGGCTCCTATCGCATGTGCGACTTCCAACTGAACACACTTCCGCCAGGCCTCATCGACCATCGCGAATGGACGCTCCAGAACGGCCGCAACAATGCCCTGCGCATCAACGGATTGGGTGCTCCAAGAGCCTTCTTCACTCCCGTCCTCAGGGAACTTCAAATACCAAACACCAGCTACGGCGAGGATTATGCTTTGGGCTTGATGATAAGTCGCCGCTATCGCATCGGCCGAATCTACGACGAGGTTTATCTCTGCCGTCGTTGGGAAGGCAATAGCGATGCTGCCCTCAGTCAAGACAAAATCAACAAGAACAACACCTATAAGGACCACCTGCGCACCCTCGAAATCAAGGCTCGACAGCAGCTCAACCTGCTTTGGCAGCATAAAGTGACAGCCGAAGAGATTGAGGATTTCTTCCAAAAGGAACTGCAAGAATGGCACGAAGCAGCCGAACGATACAAAGCGCTGGAGGAAGGTGTGCAGACAAAAGAACTTGCCTTTGGCGAGATGATGCTCGCGGCACAGTGGAACCCAGCCCGAATCGTCTCAACAGGTGCTTCTATCGACAAGAAGACCATCAGTCAGAGGCCCTGCTTCCTTTGCGACAACAACCGTCCGAAAGAGCAGCACAAACTAATGACGGAGAAGCATTACCAGATTCTCGTCAACCCCTACCCCATCCTGCCTCAGCACTTCACCATTCCGATGCGCCGACACACGCCACAAAGCATCTACAGTTCGTTTGGCACACTTCGTCGCATGGCTTGGGACATGCCTAAGCACATCGTCTTCTACAACGGTCCTCTTTGTGGCGCTTCGTGTCCTGACCATATGCATTTGCAGGCAGGAAGCAGGGGCATTGTGCCTCTTGAACGCGACTGGACCATATACGAGAAAGGACTTCGCAAACTTTATCCCTTGACAGGCGAGCAGATGGCTTCGATGGAAGAAGCGGGCAATGTAGGCAGCCGTCCTGGCCTTTATCTCTTAGAGGGTTATGCTTGCCCTGTCTTCGTCATTCGCAGTCTTCCGACAGAAAGCGATAGCCTACTCTGCCAACGTGTTTATAAGGCTCTTCCTGTTGAAGGCGACGAGTCGGAACCTCGCTTGAATATCGTTTGTTGGCGACAAGAGGGAACGGCAAGTCGTCCTGATGAAATCGTCACTCTCATCTTCCCTCGCAGCAAGCATCGCCCTGATTGCTACTATGCCGAGGCAGGCGAACAACTCTTGATAAGCCCAGGTGCACTCGATATGTGCGGCCTCTTCATCACGCCAAGAGAGCAAGACTTCAAGGCTCTGACAGCAGAAAAAGCCGTTGCCATCCTGCAAGAAGTGACACTTAGTCAGGAAGCTCTGAAACCCATCATAGCACAACTGACTGACAAACCCGAGGAAACTGCCACAGAAGAAGACAAGAAGGACGAAATGCACGCCATCAATCAGGAAGTTTCTGTCGGCATCATGAAGGACACGACTATTCGTTTCTGCATGAACACGCCATATCAAGCCAAAGGTACTGAGGTGTCTGGCGAACAAACGGCAGAGTATACAGAAGGTGGCATTCGCTGGCGCGACAATGTCTATCAAGAGCTGACATTTAGAGGCGAAGGTTCGTTCACCCTGCACGGCGTCACTATCGGTCAAAGTTTCCATTGGGAACGACAGGAATCACAGACTTTCAGCGGCATACTCAAACTTGTTGTCGACGAGGACAAGATTGTGGCAATCAACATCTTGCCTGTAGAGGACTACCTGATAAGCGTCATCAGCAGCGAGATGAAGAGCAGTTGTTCGCTCGAGTTTCTGAAGGCTGCGGCAGTCATTTCACGCAGTTGGCTTTATGCTCAGATGCAACGTCGTCTGGAAAGAGCTGACGGACCGGCTCCGTTCTTCTCCTTTGTCAAGGGCGAAGGCGAAAGCATCCGTTGGTACGACAGGGAAGACCACACCATCTTCGACGTCTGTGCCGACGACCATTGCCAGCGGTATCAAGGCATCACTCGGGCAAGCAATCCGAGAGTCACAGAAGCCGTGAATGCCACTCGAGGGCAGGTCTTGATGTACGATGGAAAGATTTGCGACACACGTTTTGGCAAGTGTTGTGGCGGTCAGACCAACGAGTATCAGTATTGTTGGGAGAACATCGAGGTTCCTTATCTGCGTTCAGTCAAAGATCCTTTCTGCAATACGAACGACAAGAAGATACTCCGTCAAGTCCTCAACGACTATGATCTCGAGACGCACGACTTCTATGAATGGACGGAAGAACTCACCCAAGAAGAGATTCACGAACGCGTTTGCAAGCACTTAAAGATGGAGTTGGGACCGATTCTCGGTTTGGAGATTGTGGAGAAAGGACCTGGCGGACACATTAGCAAACTGCGTATCGTGGGCAAGGAAAAAGAGTTTATTGTCGGCAAGGAACTTGAGATACGTCGAATGCTCAGCACTTCGACTCTGAAGAGCAGCGCCTTTACCGTTGAGACGAAGAATGTCCGAGATGGAGTTCCGCAGCGATTTGTCCTTTACGGACGTGGCTGGGGACATGGTGTGGGCCTTTGCCAGATTGGTGCTGCCGTGATGGGAGAGCAAGGGTACAGTTACAAACAAATCCTCAAGCACTACTATACGGACGTCCAAATCAAGCGTCTCTCATAAACTATGACGCTCTACATCTTCAACCCAGAGAACGATATGGCCCTTGCCGACGGGCATCCGGGCTATACGCCACCTGCTCAGATTCAACAGATGAGGCGCGAACTTTGGTGGCTTCCGCAGTGGTGGGCTGAAGATGAGGACTTCGTCTGGAATGGTGAAGAACGCTTGGCTTTGCCTCCAGACACGCATATCGAGCCTTGGGGATGGAGTCCAGCGCTCTGTCATCAACTCAAACAAGCCGGAGTTCAAGA